>CAYFYD010000200.1:0-7371 GCA_964347195.1 uncultured Ectothiorhodospiraceae bacterium | reverse complement strand
GGGAACGGGTGCTGCGCCGGCCCGAACACCCCTACACCCGACAGCTCCTCGCCGCGGTGCCCGAGAACCTCGCGCGCGCGCCCCGCCATGCCCCCTCCGCCGCCGCCACGGCGAGGGCGGAGGGTGGAACGCATGCGCACGCATCGCTCGCGGTCTCCCCACCGGGAGGGCGGTTGCCGAGCCCGCCCGAGGAGACTCCGGCCGCACGCCTTCCCCGGAATCGAGGTGGCCCCGGCACCACGCCGGCCGGACCCGCGCCGCTTCCCGCCGCGAGCAGCGCCGGTGCGGGCGGCCGCGGCCCCGCGAACCCGCCTGACCGGCCCCCATCGGAAGGCGCGGCGGCGCTGGTCCGACTCGAGGGACTCGAGGTGCACTTCCCCATCCGCAAGGGCCTGTTCCGGCGCACGGTGGGCCACGTGCGGGCAGTGGACGGCATCGACCTGCGCATCCACCGGGGGCAGATCCTCGCGCTCGTGGGCGAGTCGGGGTGCGGGAAGACGACGCTGGGGCGCGCGGCGCTGCGCCTCGTGGAGCCGAGCGGCGGACAGGTGCACTTCGACGGGCGGGAGATCACCGGCCTCGTCCGGCGCGAACTGCGACCCCTGCGCCGGCGCCTGCAGATCGTGTTCCAGGACCCCGCGTCCTCGCTCAACCCCCGGCTCACGGTGGCGAGCACCCTCACCGAGCCGATGGCGGTGCACGGGCTGGGCGCGAGCTTCGAGGAACGTCTGGAGCGGGCGGCGCAGACCCTCGAGGAGGTGCAGCTCACCCGCGACCACCTGTGGCGCTACCCGCACGAGCTCTCCGGGGGCCAGCGCCAGCGCATCGGCATCGCCCGCGCCCTCGGTCTGCGTCCCGACTTCGTGGTCTGCGACGAGGTCACGAGCGCCCTCGACGTCTCGGTGCAGGCCGAGGTGCTGCAGATGCTGCTTCACCTGCGCCGCGAGCACGGCCTCACCCTGCTCTTCATCACCCACGACATCGGGGTGGTGGAGTACCTGAGCGACACCACCGCGGTCATGTTCGAGGGAAAGATCGTCGAGCTCGGCCCCACCGAACGGGTGTGCGGCACACCCGATCACCCCTACACCCGCCGCCTCCTCGCGGCGGTGCCGCGCCTGCCGCGGGCAGCGGGGGTCGTACCGGGCGCAGGGACGTGAATCCATACCCCCCGACGGTTGCCGCCCTCGCGCATTCCGATGGTAGCGGCCGGGAGCCCGTGGCGCCTCGCCGGCAGCCCGGGGCGATGCCCGCGACGAGCGATCGATGAGCGCACCTGATCTTTGAGTGCGTCACTCACCGATTGAGTATGGGAGCGATGCCCGCGACGAGCGATCGATGAGCGCGCTGCTGCGGATCGAAGATCTCCAGGTCGAAGGCCGGCGGCCCGACCACAGCTACGCCCCCATCGTCCGGCACGTGGGCCTCGAAGTGAGCCGGGGCGAGGTGGTGGCCCTGATCGGCGAGTCCGGTGCCGGCAAGTCGACGCTCGCCCTGGCGACGCTGGGCTACGCGCGCCCGGGCTGTCACATCGTCGGGGGCCGCGTCCTGTTCCGCGGCACCGACATCCTGAAGCTCGACAGCGAGGGGCGGAGACGGCTGCGCGGGCGACACGTGGCCTACATCGCCCAGAGCGCCGCGGCGGCGTTCAACGCGGCGCTCACGATCGGCTACCAGGTGAGCGAGTCGCCGCTCGTCCACGGCGTGATGAGCGAGGCCGAGGCGAAGGAGCGGGCGGAGCGCTTCTTCCGCCAGTTGCTCCTGCCCGAGCCGGAACGCATCGCGCGCAAGTATCCCCACCAGGTGAGCGGCGGACAGCTCCAGCGCCTGATGGCCGCGATGGCGATGGCCTGCGGGCCGGACCTGCTGGTGCTCGACGAGCCGACCACCGCGATCGACGTAACCACCCAGGTCGAGGTGCTCATCGCCTTCAAGGACCTCATCAGACGGAGCCGGATGGCGGCCATCTACGTCAGCCACGACCTCTCGGTGGTGGTCCAGATCGCCGACCGCATCGTCGTCCTCCACGACGGAGCGGTGGTCGAGGAGGGCTCCACCGAGCAGATTCTCCGTCGTCCGCGCGAGGTCTACACCAAGGCGCTGATGGCGGCGGTCCGACCGCCCCCCAAGGTGACGGTCGCCGCCCGGGCGCAGGAGGGTCCCGAAGCGGACAATCCGATCGCGGTCGAAGCGAGGGCGCTCCGCGCCGGCTACGGCGGACCGCGCGACGGCAGTGCGCCGAAGTCGATGGTGCTCTTCGACGTGGATGTCACGGTGCGGCGGGGCGAGGTGACCGGCGTCATCGGCGAGTCGGGCTGCGGAAAGAGCACGCTGGCCCGCGTCATCTCGGGCCTGCTCCCGGCGGCGTCCGGTGAGCTGCGCTTCGACGGCACCTCCCTCGGGCCCAGCCTCCGCCGTCGCACCCGGGAAGAGCTGCGACGGATCCAGATCGTGTTTCAGATGCCCGATGTCTGCTTCAATCCGAAGAAGCGGGTCGGACAGGCGCTCGGACGACCCCTCGAGCTCTACTTCGGCCGGGACGGTCCACGCCGTGCGCAGCGGGTGCGGGAGCTGCTCGAAATGGTCGAGCTGCCCCGAAGCTACGCCGGGCGCTACCCGAGCGAGCTCTCCGGCGGGGAGAAGCAGCGGGTGAACCTGGCGCGGGCCCTGGCGGCCGAGCCCGACGTCATCCTCTGCGACGAGGTGACCTCAGCCCTCGACACCGTGGTGGGCGCGGCGGTGATCGAGCTCCTGAGGCACCTGCAGGACTCGCTGGGCAATGCCTGCGTGTTCATCAGTCACGACCTCTCGACCGTCGCGTCCTTCGCCGACCGCATCGTCGTGCTCTACGCAGGAAGAGTGGTCGAGCAGGGCACGACACCGGAGGTGCTTCGTCCTCCCTACCACCCCTACACGAGACTGCTTCTCGCCTCGGTGCCCGAGCTTCGTCGAGGCTGGCTCGAAGACGTGCGCAACACCCGGGAAGCGATCAGCGGAATCGCGCGGACCGTACGGATCACGCTCGAGGGCTGCCCCTTCTTCGAGCGCTGCCCCGTCGCCATCGACGGGGTGTGCGATCGTATCGAGCCGCCCCATCGCACTCTGAGCGCCGATCATGTCCTTGCCTGCCACCGCGAGGTCTCCGAGCTCGACGCGATGGGATAGAGGGTGACGCTCATCGGGATTCCATGCTACGGGCGCCCGGTCTCCCCCTCGCAACGGGCTCCACGATGACGGGAACCACGATCCGGGACGGCGATGAAGTCGAAGCGCCTGCCCGCCGCCGGCCGGGACGCGCATGGCAAGGCTGATGGGTTCTTCTTGACCGTGTCCAACAAATTCAAGGGGTCATGTCGATCGCCGAGCGTATCGGGCGAAGTCGTCGTCAACCGGAGAAAGCGCTTCTGCATCGAGGCGCTACGCTGTCCGGCGGCGATCGAGGACGCCCACGAAGTGATCTGCCCTGCACGCATGGGCCGATGGGTTGTCGTGAAAGCCTCGCTGTGATCCGACACCCGGGGCGAGGAGACGCATCAGCCTCGGCCGGCTTCCCGGAGGGGCTCCTCGATCACCTCGTCCGGCGGAGTGCCGGGGTGGCGTGAAGCCTCGTCGAGCCGGTACGCGTCGAGCTCCGGCTCCGGGGTCTTGACCGAGAAGATGCGGAAGTCGCCCTCCAGGCCCTGTTGCAGCCCGGGGCCCCAGTAGAAGAGATCGCCCCGGGCCGCGTGGAAGGTCTCGCCGGTGGCGAGGTTCTCGGTGGTGAGCGCGCCGTCCAGAACCAGGGCGACTTCATGCCATCGGTGATCGCGCCGGGTCGCTTCGGCGCCGCTCCGCGCCTCGATGCAGGCACTGCCGGCGAGGTCGGTGTCGACGGGATCGACCAGGACCGCCCGCCGCCACCGGCCGCCGCGGTTGAGCGGCGAATCGACGGCGCGCGCTTCGGCGTTCAAGGCCCCTCTCACGAACTTGATGCGTCGCCGGGGGCGGAGCGGCGATGGCTCCCGAACCTCTCTCGTCTCGTCGGGTGGCGCACCTTCCAGGAGGATCTCGTCCGGCAGGGTGTGCATGAGGCGCTCTTCCTTGCCCCGTTCCGTCCTGACCCAGCGCATCGGGATCGGGGTCTTGGTGCCGAGGGCGCGAAACCTTCCGCCGAAGTGCATCCGCAGCCCCGGCGCCCAATGGAAGAGGTCGCCCTCGTGGCCGCGATAGACCTCGCCGGTGGCGGCGTCCTGGCACACCATCTCTCCGTCGAGGACGATCGCGAACTGGTGATACCAGAAGTTGATCTCGAACATGCGCGAGGAGCGGTGGTCCGCGGTGGCCGAGTCCATCACGTCCGCACTGTCGGGCGGGTTGATGAGCTGCAACTGGAACCACTCGTCATCGACCCCGCCGCCGCCGCCCTGGGGGACCGCGACCTTGGTCCGCGGCAGCTCGAGGGCCCGGCGCACGAGCTTGATCGGCGCCGGAGCCAGCGACTTCGGATTCGCTTTCACCGTGAAGCACCCCCCGAACGCATCGACCGGAACGCGCGCGAAGCAGACATGCCTCGCCGCTCGAATATAGCAAAGGCTCGGCGCGGCGCCGGCCGCGGCCCGGAGGGTCCGCAGGACCATTCAGAAGTCGAGTTGCGGGGTTCGAAGTACTGGAATCAGGCGATGGATTCCCGCGCCCCCTCCCGTCATTCCCGCGAAAGCGGGAATCCATCCCGGTCAACCAATCCCGAAGCTCGGAGTCTGAAGCCGTCAAGCCGACTTTTGAAGAGCCCTGGGAGGGTCCGGCACCGGCGCCCACGAGGTAGGTGGCACGGCGCGGGGCCGACGTCTCCGCTCGCCCGCGGGGCGCGCGCGCCGGGCACCGTGCTCTGTGGGCCGACATCGCCAGCGGGGCGCGCGGGCGAAGGGCAGCACACGTTTCGCCGCGAGCACGGGAGCTCACCGGATCAGCTCGTCGGGAATGTCGACCTCCGATCGCGAGAGGTTCCAGTCCACCAGGAAGTTGATCGAGAGGGTCACCGAGAAGATGGCGAGCGCCGGAATCAGGGCGGCGGTCGCGCCGAAGTGCACCCCTCCGAGATTCTCGCGCACCATCATCCCCCAGTCGGCGTGCGGCGGCTGCACCCCCAGGCCGAGGAAGCTGATCGAGCTCACCAGCAGGATGGCGTAGGTGAAGCGCAGTCCGAAGTCGGTCGACAATGCGATCAGCGCGTTCGGAAGGATGTCGTTGCCCATGATCCACCAGATGCTCTCCCCGCGCGCGCGGGAGACCTCGACGAAGTCCTGGACGAAGATGTTCATGCACAGGGCGCGCGCGATGCGGAACACCCTGGTCGCCTCGATGAAGCTCACCGTCAACACCAGGATCGTCAACGAGGTGCCGAGGGCCGAGATGCAGATGAGGGCGAGCATGATGGAGGGAAAGGCGAGGAACGCGTCGTTCATCCGACTCAGGACCTCGTCCGCCCTCCCTCCCAGGGCCGCGGCCACGAAGCCCAGCGTCACCCCGCCGGCGAATGCCAGCACGCAGGCCGTCAAGGCGAGGCCCAGCGTCATGCGGGCGCCGTAGACGACCCGGGACGCAACGTCTCGACCGAGGTAGTCGCTCCCGAGCAGCCCGTCCTCGCCGGGGCTGCCGAAACTGGTCCGGGTGACGATGTCGCTCTCCTCGAACGGCGCCAGGGCGGGCCCGACCAGGGCCACGACGAACCAGAACACCAGGACTCCGATCGCGGTCCAGCCCGTTGCTCCCAGGCGGGGCGGGCGACGTCGGGCCGGACCCGGACTCCCGCTCTCCGCGGCGGCCGGTGCATCGCCGATCGGCGCTCGGTCGCCGTTCATTTCGGATGCCGGAGCCGGGGATTGCTGACGACAGAGGAGAGGTCCGCCAGCAGGTTCAGCCCGACGTATGCCGCGCAGAAAATCATCGCACAGGACTGCACGGTCGGGATGTCGCGCACCGCGACACCGTCGACCATCAGCTTCGCCATCCCCGGATACGAGAACAGCACTTCGACCACCACCACGCCGCTGACCAGGTAGGCCAGATTGATGGCGATCACATTGGCGATGGGTGCGATCGCGTTCGGCAGCGCGTGACGCACGATGATGCGCCAGCGCGGAACACCCTTCAGCAGCGCCATCTCGACCGCGGGCGAGCTGAGAACGCCGAGCACCGCCGCCCGGGTCATCCGGGTCATCGGCGCGAGCACCGCGAAGGTGAGGGTCATGACCGGCAAGGCGAGCGCTCGCAAGGTCTGCGTCAGGGTGGCGTCGTCCGACAGGTAGGCCACCGCGGGCAGCCAGCGCAGCTCCACCGCGAAGAGCATGACCAGCAAGGTGGCGATGAGGAACTCGGGCCCCGAGATCAGCCACAGGGTGCCGGCGGTGATGCCCCGGTCGTAGAGCGTGCCGGGGCGCATGGCCGCGAAGAGCCCGAGCACCAGTGCCAGCGGCACGGCGATGGCCGCGGTCGCGCCGCCGAGCAGCAGCGTGCCGGGCAGCCTGATCCCGATGATGTCCGAGATCTCGCGGCCGGTGGCGAGCGACTCGCCCAGATTGCCGGTGAACAGACCCGCCAGCCACTCGAGGTAGCGCACCGGCGCCGGCCGGGCGAGGCCGAGCTCGCGGCGTATCGCGCTCACCGCCTCCTCGGTGGCCCCCTGGCCGAGCACCGCCTCGGCGACGTCGCCGGGCAGGATCTCGGTGCCCGCGAACACCAGCACCGACACCACGAGCAGCGTCAGGATTCCGAGGACGAGCCGGCGCACGATGAGTGCGAACATGCTCCTATCCTACGCTTCCCCGTGCCCGGCGCTCCCGACGAGGGACGCGACCGGGTCCCTCCCTCGATGAGCCGGCAAGCGCCGGGAGACGCGGCTCCTCGGTCGCGAGCGGCGCCGGGAGGAGCCGGAGCGCCGCCGCTCCCCGCCCCCCGCTACGCCTCGACCCGGATCGCGAAACGCTACGCCTCGAGCCAGACCTCCTCGGACATCCGGCCGCCCGCGCCCTCGATGAGCGGGTGCGGAACATAGCCCTGCACCGCGTCCGACTTGGCGTCGAGCCAGTCGGCGAAGAGCGGAATGATCGAGCCTCCATCCTCGTACAGGATGCGCTGCACTTCACAGTAGAGCTCGTAGCGCTTCTTCGGGTCGAGGGTGCCGCGCGCCTCGATGATGAGCTCGTCCATGCGCGCATTGAAGTACCGGCTCTCGTTCCACTTCGCGCTCGACATGTAGGCGAGGCTGAGCATCAGGTCGGCGGTCGGCCGAGGCTGCCAGTTGGACATGTGGAAGGGCTGCTTCATCCAGACGGCGCTCCAGTACCCGTCGGAGGGGTTGCGGACCTCGTTGATGTTCAGCCCCACCTTCCTCGC
>CAYFYD010000199.1:0-7388 GCA_964347195.1 uncultured Ectothiorhodospiraceae bacterium | reverse complement strand
AGGAGCTACGCTGTCCGGCGGCGATCGAGGACGCCCACGAACCGATCTGCCCTGGTGCGCGGCTTCCCTGGTCTTGACACCCTCGGCGGCGCCAAGCCAGCATTTCGACGGGAGCGCTTCGCGGTCGCTTCCCTTCATGCGTTGCGCGTGCGCCGAGTGCCGGCAATGATGGCGTCGAGAGACGAGGGGCCGGGCGGAGACGGGCTGGCGCCGCAGCGCAGAAGCCGCGGGAGGCGCGCGGCAGCGGGCTTCTGCATGGAGAGAGCGGTGCGACGCGCATCAGGGGAAGTCGATGCAATTTGACGTGCAGCCAGGACCGCCGGAGGAACCCCGGGAGCTCCATGGCGAGAGTCTCGTGCCGGCCGCCCGGCCGGAGGGTGCCGAGCTGCGTGTCGACATCCCCTCGCTGGAGCTCCCGCCGCCGGCTCCGTGCCGATGGCCCACCGTGGCGGCGATTCTCGACGAGCCCTCGGAGTACTGTTTGCGCTACGAGGCCGACTTGGTCCTGTTGCAGCGGACGCACTGGCGGGCGGAGATGGAGCGGACCGTGCCGAGCTTGCTGCTGGTCGAGTCCGCGTGGGAAGGCAACAGGGGTGAGTGGACGCGGCTCCTCGAATCGAAGAGGGCGCGCAGTCCCGACAATCCGTTGACCCGCCTCTTGCGCTACTGCCGCCACCGCAGGATCCCGACCGTGTTCTGGAACAACGAGGACCCGGTTCACTTCGAGACCTTCATCGACGCGGCCCGAAGCTTCGACGTCGTGCTCACTACCGACCACGCTTGCGTACCTCGCTATCGGGAGCGCTGCGGGCACGATCATGTCCACGTCATGCCCTTTGCCGCACAGCCCAGACTTCACAATCCACGCCGTGCGAGGCACTGGCCCCGTCATGCCGTTTGTTTCGCGGGAAGCTGGCGGGAGAAGGACCCGGCACGGCGCGCCCTGCGGCACCTGTTGGACCCGGCGCTGAGCTTCGACCTGCACGTCTTCCACGACAACCATGAGCGGCAGGAGGAAGACGCTTCTTTCCCGGCTCGATATCGGCCTGCGGTCAAGGGATCGCTCTCCTACGACGAGATGCTGACCGCGTACCGATGCTACCAGGTCCAGCTCAGCGCGGAGCCGGTCGTCGCACGCAGGGTGCTGGAGAGCCTGGCCTGCGGGACACCGGTCGTCTCGACCGAGTCGGCGGGCATGCGCGTGCTCGTGGGAAAGCGCGTGCGTGTCACCGACAGCAGGGAGAAGACCGCTGTTCACCTGGAAACACTGCTGACCCACGAGGACATGCGCGCACGCGAGGCACATCTCGGCTACCGTCACGTCCATGAGCGTCATACGTACCGGCACCGCATGGACGAGCTGCTGACCAGGATCGGGATGAAGCCCTCTGCTTCCCCTTCCCCCGAGGTGAGTGTAGTCATGCCTGTCCGGCGGCCTTGGAACGTAGCGCGATCCCTCATGAATTTCGAGAAGCAGACCTGCCGGAACAAGGAGCTGCTGCTGATTCTGAACAATGCGTCCTTCGACCTCGAGCGTATCCGGCAACGCGCACGAGCCATTCCCGACGTGCATGTCCTGCATGTGGAAGGCCCTGCTACCCTGGGTGACTGTCTCAACCGCGGAGTGCAGGCGGCTTCGGGCCGCTTCATCGCGAGAATGGACGATGACGACCACTATGGGCCGAGATATCTCTCCGATATGATGCTTGCCGCGCGCTTCTCCGATGCGGAAGTGACGGGCAAGGGTACATACTTCAGCTATGTGGCCAGCCGTGACGTGACGTCTCTGCGAAGCGTATCCCCGGAACACGCCGACGCGATCTTCGTATTGGGAAGCACCTTCCTCATCAAACGAGAGGTGCTCGAGCGTGTACCCTTTCAACCGGTGACGAGAGGTGAGGATACCGCTTTCCTCCGCGATGCCGCGGCGGCCGGTTGCCGGGTCTACTCGGCAGACCGGTTCAACTTCATCACGGTTCGCCGGCGTGACACGAGCGATCATGTCTGGAAGGTCCCGGACGACAGGTTCCTGAAGTCGTCCCGAGATCCGATGCCCGGCCTGGCCCTGTCCCGCGTAATGTTCTGATGGCACGCGTGACAGTCGAGCTCGATCCGGGAGAGGTGGCGACTCCTTCGCAAGCGTTTGCGGAACGCGCCCTTGCATGATCGGGCTGCTTCGGAAGCGCTTTGTCGGGCGCGGATCTCCACGGCAGCAATCCGTGGAGGCGGTTGCGCGGGGGGTCGGGGGTGCGAATGCGAGTCAGCGGAGCAGCACTTCCTTCGCCTCGTTCAGCTTCGCGGCCAGGTAGTCCGAGCCTCCCCGGTCCGGATGCAGCTTCTGGATCAGGCGGCGGTGGGCGGCAACAACTTCCTCGGCGCTCGCGTCCGGCGAGAGCCCGAGGATCTCGCCGGCTTCCGCCCGGGACATCCCCCGGGTCGGCGCCGCTTCCTGCGTATCCTGTCTCCACTCCGGCCCGTGCACCCGATCGAGATAGGACTCGAGCAGGGAGCAGGACTCCGCGTCCTCGCGCTGGCACTCCGCCAGCAGCCCGAGGAGGGCTTCCAGCGGGAGGTCGCTCAGGCGCCGGCCGCGAAACCTGCCTTCCAGGACCCTCCCGTCCAGCTCCCCGCTGTCGTGATCGAGCGCCATGTGCAGGTAGCGGGTCCGAACGTCCGAGCTCTGCCCCGGCGACGGACCGCGCGCGGACTTGAAAGCGCTGCCCAGGGACCTCAGGGTCTGGGCGGTCTGAATCAGGCTCACCACGCGCATCAGCACCGGGATCGCGGCCAGCGCGAGTGCGAAGACCGGCTGCAGGCGCCCCGTGACGAGTCCGATGAGCAATAGCGCTGCGAGCGCTGCGATCAGTCCCCGGTTGCGGACCTTGCGCCGCTGCGCCGGTGGGGCGCGCCGGTACCAGCTCACGAACCACAGCACGCCAACGAGCAGTATGAGGATGATTACCGGATGCATGGGCCTTTCAGGCCGGGCCGGGGACCGCGAAGCGCGGGCCGCGGACGCCCGGGGGCACGGACTCGAGAGACGCTGAAGGCATAGTGGTGACCATGTCGAAGTGGCTCGGGGGAGTACGCCCGTTCGACGCGTGGGTATCGGCGTCCGCAGTAGAAGGTCGGTGAGCAATGCGGGCCAAGGGCGCCGGCCGACGTGAATGGCTGCGCTTCTGAGCTACTTGCGCGTGAGCTGGCGCGTGAGTTCGAGAACGCGGCCGCGGCGGCGCCGGCCGAAGTCGCTGAGCGCGCGGTGGCCTCCGGCGGCGTACACCGCGACCGCCCCCAGCAGGTCCCGCAACTGCCGGGCGCCGGAGAGGTCGAAGCGGCAGCAGGCTCCGCCCGTGAGCTGCGCGATCTGCTCGAAGGCACGCCGGGCAATCGGGTCGAAGCCCTCATGGAACGCGAACACCGGAACCGAGAGCAGGCCGAGCTCTCCGGCGGTGGCGCATACCCGGTCGATGTCCTCTTCCATGCTGTCGCCGATCAGCACCAGCGCGCCGACCCGCGTTTCGCGCGCCTGCCTCGCGGCGTGCTTCAACACCCGCTCGATCTGGGTAATGCCTCCCCGGCAGCGCACCGCCTGCATGTGTCTGAGCAAGTCCTGCGAGCGCACGAGCCAGGGGCTCGCCGCGAACTCTCCCATGCCCCGGAAGTAGCAGAGCTGCACCTCGAGTCCCCCGAGGGCCGCGGTCTCGATGAACATCTGCCCCTGAAGGCTGCAGGCGCGGTCCCAGGTCGGCTCGCGGCTCGCGGTGGCATCCATCGCGAAGATGAGGCGTCCCGCCCCACCAGTGCGGGCGGGTCTCGCCGGAAGCGACGCCACCTGCGACAGGAACGCGTCGATTTCGCGGCGGCTCGACTGGCTCGGCAGTCCGGTTCTGGTCTTGGCCATGGGGCGGAGTCGGGATTCCTCGCGATGCCGGCGCCCGCGTGGTTCGCGGGTGTATCCGAGACCAACGTTACCATCCCTCGCCGGCAGTTCTCACTTTACGCGTCGCGCCGGCAGGTTCCCTGTCCCCGTTTCCGACCGGAACGGAGTCGCCAGTCGCAGCGTGGGGGAATACGCTTCGAAGGGCATGCCCGCAACGAGGAACGCCGATGTCGGACCTGCACGCCCTCGACTACCACCGTCTGCCGGTGCCCGGAAAGCTCGCGATCACTGCGACCAAGCCCTTGGCCACCCAGCAGGACCTCGCGCTCGCCTATTCTCCCGGGGTCGCCGCGGCGTGCAACGCCATCGCCCGCAGCCCGGCGGAGGCCTCCAGCCTCACCGCGCGCAGCAACCTCGTCGCGGTCATCACCAACGGCACCGCGGTGCTGGGGCTCGGCGCGATCGGCCCCCTCGCGGCCAAGCCGGTGATGGAGGGCAAGGCGGTCTTGTTCAAGAAGTTCGCAGGGATAGACGTCTTCGACATCGAGGTCGACGAACAGGATCCAGCCCGCTTCGTGGAGACGGTGGCCCGGCTCGAGCCGACCTTCGGCGGCATCAACCTCGAGGACATCAGGGCGCCCGAATGCTTCGAGATCGAGCACGCACTGCGCGAGCGCATGCGGATACCGGTGTTCCACGACGACCAGCACGGCACCGCGATCATCGTGGCCGCCGCGGTGGTCAACGGGCTGGCGCTCGCCGGCAAGTCGCTCGCGGATGTGAAGCTGGTCGCCTCCGGCGCGGGGGCCGCCGCAATCGCCTGTCTCGACATGCTGGTGAGCATGGGACTCGAGCGCGAGAACACCTGGGTCTGCGACCGGCACGGGGTGGTCTACCAGGGCCGGACGGAGATGGATCCGTGGCGCGGCCGCTACGCCCGGGACACCGCTGCCCGCACTCTCGCGGACGTGGTCGACGGCGCCGACATCTTCCTCGGTCTGTCCGCTCCCGGCGTGCTGAGTCCAGAGCTGGCGAGGCGACTGGCCGAGCGGCCGCTCATTCTCGCGCTCGCGAATCCCGTTCCGGAGATCCTGCCCGAGGCGGCGCATCGCGTTCGTCCCGATGCCCTGATCGCCACCGGGCGCTCCGACTACCCGAATCAGGTCAACAACGTGCTCTGCTTCCCCTTCATCTTTCGCGGCGCGCTGGACGCGGGCGCGACCGAGATCAACGAAGAGATGAAGCTCGCCTGCGTGCGCGCACTGGCGGAGCTCGCGAAGGCGGAGCCCTCGCCCGAGGTCGCGCGGGCCTACGGCGGCGAGCTTCTCGCGTTCGGTCCGGACAAGCTGATACCCAAGCCCTTCGACCCCCGTCTTCTCGAAAAGCTCGCCCCCGCGGTGGCGGAAGCGGCGATGCGGAGCGGGGTGGCGACCCGTCCCATCGAGGACTTCGATGCCTATCGCTCGCGCCTGTCCGGCTTCGTGTACCGGTCCGGCTTCATCATGAAGCCGGTTTTCGACCTCGCGATCCGCTCCCCCCGGCGCCTGGTCTACGCGGAGGGCGAAGAGCGGCGTGTGCTTCAGGCCGCCCAGCAGGTGATCGATCAGGGCATGGCGCGTCCCATTCTGGTCGGCCGCGCCAACGTGATACTCAGCCGCGTTCAACAGCTCGGACTGCGGATGCGGGCCGGGGAGGACTTCGAGCTGGTCAACATCCTGAAGGACCGCCGATTCCGCCAGTACTGGGGAGAGTACCACCGGGTGATGGGGCGCAGCGGCATATCGCCGGAGCTCGCGAAGGCGGTGGTGCGTTCGCAGCCGAGTGCGGTGGCGGCATTGATGCTGCGCCTCGGGGACGCCGATGCGATGCTCTGCGGCACCATCGGACCCTTCAACGAACACCTCAGGCAGATCAGGGAGCTCATCGGATGCGGGGAGGGCATCCGGGACCTCTCCGCCCTCACCGTGATGCTGCTGCCGAGCGGCACGTTCTTCATCTGCGACACTCACGTCACCCCGGAGCCGAACGCCGAGGAGCTCGCGGAGATGGCCCTGCTGGTGGCCGACGAGGTGCGCGCCTTCGGGTTTTCCCCCAGGATTGCGCTGCTCTCGCGCTCGAACTTCGGCACCTGCGATTCGGAGGCGGCCCGGCGCGCCGCCCGCGCGGTGGAGCTGCTGCACGCCCGGGCGCCCGAGCTCGAGGTGGACGGAGAGATGCACGGCGATGCTGCGTTGTCGGAAACGATCCGCAAGGCGGTGTTGCCGGATTCCCGACTCCAGGGCCAGGCGAACGTACTGGTCATGCCGAATGTCGAGGCCGCCCATATCGCCTACAACATGCTCAAGGTGCTCGGCGGCGGCATCACGATCGGCCCGATCCTCGTGGGCACTGCGCGTTCGGCCCATGTCGTGACCCAGTCGATCACGGTGCGGGGGCTCGTGAACATGAGCGCGCTGGCCTGTGTGCGGGCGCAGTCACGCTCGTGCGAAGGTCCGCCCGGCCGGGCCTCCGGCGATTCCGCGTGACGGCGGCCGCCCCGCTCGCTCCGCCCCTCGGGCGCCGGCCCCGGCCCGTGCGGCGGCGCGGCGATTTCGCCGGCGCTTCGGTTTGAAACGAGACCGCGCTCCGCAGTACCATGCACGCACGATGTTCCCAAGCATCCTCTTTGGCGATGGCGGGCAGGCTGAACGACGTGGGAGAGAGGCAATGAACAGATTGAAGCGCGGCGCGGCAGTGGTGCTGATGGCGGTCTTGATGGCCGGCTGTGCGAGCACGGACCAGATGGCTTCCGACGGCGGGGGGTACCAGTGGTGCCTGGTCGGCAGTGCGGCGGCGGGCGCGGCGGTCGGCCTGGGCATCGGCGATGCCAGCGGCGGGCTGCTCGGTCTCGTCGGCGGGGGGGTGCTGGGCTCGCTTCTGTGCGAGAAGCCTCCCGGAGACTCCGATGGAGACGGAGTCACGGACGACGTCGATCAGTGTCCGGGTACGCCGATGGAAGCGCACGGCATGGTGGACGAGATGGGGTGCCCGCTCGACAGCGATGGAGACGGTGTCCCCGACTATCTCGACCAGTGCCCCGATACCCCGTCCGGGGTGCAGGTGGACGGGTCGGGTTGCCCGGTCGACAGCGACGGGGACGGATTCACCGACGACGTCGACGTGTGTCCCGACGAGCCGGCTCCCGACAGTGAGGACGGTTGTCCGGTGCCCTGTGAGCCGCTCGCGATCGTGACCAACATCAACTTCGATTTCGACAGGTCGGATGTCGGGCCCGATGCCGCGGCCAAGCTGGAAGGGGTGAGGGGCGTGCTCGCGGCCAATCCCGACCTCCTCGTCCGGGTGGTCGGCCACGCGGACGCCACCGGTACCGACGAGTACAACCTCGCTCTCTCGCTCCGGCGTGCGGAATCGGTCCGCGAGCACCTCGCCGAGAGTGGCATCTCCATGACCCGCATGAATGCCAGCGGCAAGGGCGAGAGTGAGCCCTTGGTGTCGAACAAGACGCCCG
>CAYFYD010000198.1:4639-7410 GCA_964347195.1 uncultured Ectothiorhodospiraceae bacterium | reverse complement strand
GCGGCGCGCAGGCGCACCACGAGCACGACGCTCACCGCGAGCCCGATGAGGCTGAGGACCCAACGCTGCCAGCCTCCCGCCTCCCCCAGGAAGCTGAAGGCGGCCCCCGGGTTGTAGACCAGCGTGAAGTTGAATCCCGGCAGCACCTCGTGCACCTGCCCTTCCACGAGCTGATGCAGCGCGACCTGCTTGGTGGCCTGATCGAGCGCCATCACCAAGGCTGACAACCACAGCCAGCGCAGGTTGCCGGCTCGGGGGACGGCGAGGGCGGGCGCCGCCTCGCTCATGCCGCCCCCAGCACCGCGCGCGCGGCATCGGCGTCGCGGTCCAACTGGCGGCGGAGCGCGTCGAGCCCGTCGTAGCACGCTTCGTCGCGAAGCTTGGCGATGAACTCCACCGTCACCGCGCGCCCGTAGATGTCGCGGCTGAAGTCGAAGACGTGCACCTCGAGCAGGGTCACGCGCCCGCCCACCGTCGGGCGGTGGCCGATGCTCGCCATGCCGGGCAGGGGACACCCGTCCACGCCGAGAAGACGCACCGCGAACACCCCGTGCATCGGAGGCGCGACGCGCCGGAGGGGAACATTGGCGGTGGCGTAGCCGAGGGTGCGGCCGATCCGGTCGCCGTGCGCGACGCGGCCGCACATGGTGTAGGGGCGGCCGAGCAGGCGCCTCGCCAGCGCGAAGTCCCCGTGCGCGAGCGCGTCGCGCACCCAGGTGCTGCTCACGCGATGTCCGTCCATCAGGCAGGTGTCGTGGCAGAGCACCTCGAATCCGTGCGCCTTCCCCGCCTCGCGCATCAGCTCGAAGTTGCCTTCCGCCCGATGACCGAAGCGAAAGTCCTCGCCCATCACCACCACCTCGCTCCCGAGCCGGTCCACCAGCACCCCTTCGATGAACGCGGAGGGCGCCATGGAGGACAGCGCTTCGTCGAAACGCAGCACCACGAGCCGGTCGAGATCGCTCTTCGCGAGCTCGTTCACCTTCTCGCGCAGACGAGTGAGGCGGGGAGGAGCGTGCGGCGCGGAGAAGAACTCGCGGGGATGCGGCTCGAAGGTGATCAGAGCGCTGCGGAGCCGCCGCTTCGCCGCGATGCGTGCGAGCTGGGAGAGCACCGCCTGGTGGCCGAGATGAATGCCGTCGAAGTTGCCTACGCTCACCACGCTTCCACGATGCTTCGGAAGCAGGCCGCGCACTCCGCGAATGATCTCCACCGTGTCCGTCGTTCTCGCTTCGGAACGCCGCCCGCGGCGACGGCAGCCGCGGGATTATACGGGCGGGCCGATCTCAGCGGCCATCGGGTTCCCGCAGGTCCCCGGGACGAAGGCCGAGGACGAAGAGCACGAGGGCGTAGAGCAACGCACCGCCCGCCACCGCCGCCCCGAGCTCGAGCGCGCGCGGCCACCCTTCGGCGTCGAGCCAGAACCCGGGTTCCGGCACCCACCACCGCAGGGCCGCGGCCATCGCGAGGGTGGCGGCCGCGGTCCGGAGCCAGACCGCGCGCCACCCCGGCCGGGGACGGTAGATGCCGGCGCGCCGCAGGGCGCGGAACAGGAGCGCGGCGTTGACGTACGCGGCGAGCGAAGTGGCGAGCGCCAGTCCCGCGTGGCGCAGGGGAAAGACGAGGATCAGATTGAGGATCACGTTCGCGCAGAGCGCTACCACCGCGATCCGCACCGGGGTCTTCGTGTCCTGCCGGGCAAAGAAGCCGGGGGCGAGCACCTTCACGAGAATGAACCCCGTCAGTCCGACCGCGTACGCCACCAGACTGAGACTCGTCATCTCCACATCGCGATCGCTGAAGTGGCCGTAGTGAAAGAGCGTCGCGAGCACCGGCACCGCGATGAGCGCCAGGCCGACCGCGCTTGGAATCCCGATCAGCACCGCCCAGCGAAGGGCCCAGTCCAGAGTCCGGGAGAAGGCCTCCGGCTCCCGCTTCGCGTGACGGGCGGAGAGACTGGGAAGAATCGCGGTGGCGAGCGCAATGCCGAAGACCCCGAGGGGAAACTCCACCACCCGGTCGGAGAAGTAGAGCCAGGAGATGCTGCCGCTGACGAGAAAGGAGGCGATCAGGGTATCGATCTGGATGTTGATCTGCGCAACCGAAGCGCCGAACACGGCGGGCAGGACCAGGCGCGCGATGCGCCGCACGCCCTCGTGCGCCCAGCGCAGGCGCGGTGCCGCCAACAGGCGCAGTCCGGCAAGAAAGGGAAGCAGGAAGGCGAGCTGCGCCAGCCCGGCGAAGAGCACCCCCAGGGCGAGCGCGAAGACGGGCTCCGCCATGTGCGGGGCGACCAGCGAAGCGGCGCCGATGAGGGAGAGGTTGAGCAGCGCCGGGGTGAACGCGGGTACCCCGAATCGCCCGTAGGTATTCAGGATTCCCGCCGCCAGCGCGGTCAGGGAGATGAAGCAGAGGTAGGGGAAGGTAATGCGCAGGATCTGCACCGTCAGGTCGTACTGCCCGGTCTCGCCCAGGAAGCCCGGCGCGAACACGACGATCAGGACCGGCGCGGCGAGGACGCCGGCGGCGCTCACCAGCAGGAGAATCGCTCCGAGAACGCCCGATACGCAGGCGATGAGCTCGCGTACTTCCTCGTGCCCGCGTGTTTCCCGGTACTCCGAAAGCACCGGCACGAAAGCCTGCGAGAAGGCCCCTTCCGCAAAGAAGCGCCGCAGGAGATTGGAGAGCCGGAAGGCGACGAAGAAGGCATCGGTGTCGGCCGTCGCGCCGAAGAAGCGTGCGATGACGACGTCGCGCACGAGGCCCAGCAG
>CAYFYD010000198.1:0-4629 GCA_964347195.1 uncultured Ectothiorhodospiraceae bacterium | reverse complement strand
CCCCCCCCCCCCCCCCCCCCCCGCGGGGCGCCCCCCCCCCCCCGACCCCCCCCCCCCGCGCCGCGGGCCGGCGCCGGGGCCCCGCCCGTTGAAATCACCGCTGCCTCGCGCCATACTTCTCAGCTTCGCTCACCGCGCTCCCGAAGAGGGTCCATTGGCCAACTCCGCTCAAGCACGCAAGCGCGCCCGGCAGGCGAGCCGGCACCGCGCCCACAACGTCCCGCTTCGCTCGAGGGCACGCACCGCGATCAAGAAGACGCTCAAGGCGATCCATCGGGGAGACGCGCCCGCCGCGCAGGCCGCATTCCGGGAGACGGGACCGGTGCTCGACCGCATGGCCGACAAGGGCTTGATGCACAAGAACAAGGCCGCCCGCCACAAGAGCCGGTTGAACGCGCGGATCAGGGCACTCGCCTGAAGCGAAGGCCGCCGGCCGGCACCGGATCGGGGTTCCCTCCCGACACGTCTCACTCTCCCATCAACACCAGGTTGTCGCGGTGGATGAGTTCGGGCTCGTCCACGTACCCGAGCAGGGACGCGATCCGATGGCTCGGGTGCCCCATGATCTTCTCGGTCTCGGCCGCGCTGTAGTTCACCAGCCCCCGAGCCGTCTCGCGGCCCCGGGGGTCGTGGCAGGCCACGAAGGCACCGCGCTCGAAGCTGCCCCGGACGCCGCGAACGCCCACCGCGAGCAGGCTGCTTCCCGAATCCCGGAGCACTCGCGCCGCTCCCTCGTCGAGGTCCAGACGGCCGCCGACCTCGAGCTGCCCCGCCAACCACTGCTTGCGGGCGGCGAGCCGGGCCGAGCGCGGGGAAAGCAGGGTGCCGATCGACTCGCCCGCGGCGACGCGCGCCAGCACTTCCGCCTCCCGGCCGCTCGCGATGCGGGTTGCGGTACCGGAGCGGGAAGCGAGACGTGCCGCGTTCAGCTTGGTGTGCATCCCGCCGCGCCCGAGCGCGCCCCCTTCGCCGGCCATGGCATCCAGGTCCGGATCACCGGCGATGGCCTTCGCGACCAGGGTGGCACCGGGGTCGCGACGCGGGTCCGCGGTGTAGAGGCCCTCCTGGTCGGTCAGGATCAGGAGCAGGTCCGCCTCCACGAGATTCGTCACCAGTCCGGCCAGGGTGTCGTTGTCGCCGAGACGGATCTCGTCGGTGGAGATCGTGTCGTTCTCGTTGACGACCGGCACCACCCCGTAGCGGAGCAGGCTGCGCAGAGTGCTGCGGGCGTTCAGATAGCGGGTACGGTCCCTGACGTCCTCCTGGGTCAGAAGGATCTGCGCAGTGTGCATGCCATGGGCCTGGAAGCAGGACTCGAAGACCTGGGTCAGGCCCATCTGCCCCACTGCGGCGAGCGCCTGAAGCTCGTAGAGCGCCTCGGGACGGCGCCGGATTGCGAGTCGGCTCATGCCCTCGGCGATGGACCCCGAGGAGACCAGCACGGTGCCGATGCCCTCGCGCCGGAGCGCCGCCACCTGGTCGACCCATACCCGCACCTGGCCGCGGTCCACGCCCCGTCCTTCGTCGGTGACCAGGGAGCTGCCGATCTTGACGACCCAGAGCCTGGCCCGCATCTTTCACCGACCTCCTGCTGCGCACGCCGATCCCCTCTCGAGCTCCCGCATCAGGGCGAGGCAGAGTGTCTCGCAGCCCTCGCCGCTCATCGCGGAGACCGCGTAGCTCGGTCCCTGCCAGTCGAGGCGCTCGAGCGCCTCGCCGACGAGGCCACCGCGCCGCGCATCCGGCACCAGATCGGTCTTGTTGAACACCAGCCACCGGGGGGTCGCGCCCAGGCTCGGGCGGTAGCCGTCGATCTCGGCCGCGATGCCCCGGATGTCCGCCGCGACGGAGGCCGCGGTCGCCGGAGGCGCAACGTCGACCAGGTGAAGGAGCAGCCGCGTACGACTCAGGTGCTTGAGGAAACGCACGCCGAGACCGGCACCACCCGCCGCGCCTTCGATGAGACCGGGCACGTCGGCCACCACGAAGCTGCGGTCCTCGCCGACCCGCACCACGCCGAGGTTCGGATGACGCGTGGTGAAGGGGTAGTCGGCGACTTTCGGCCTGGCGGCCGACACCGCGCGGATGAACGTGGACTTGCCGGCGTTCGGCCGCCCGACCAGTCCCACATCGGCGAGCACCCGAAGCTCCAGACGCAGTCTGCGCTGCTCTCCGGGCGCACCGGGCACAGTCTTCCGCGGTGCCCGGTTGGTGCTGCTCTTGAAGCGCTGGTTTCCCAGGCCGCGGCGCCCGCCGCGGGCGACGAGCAAGCGCTCGCCGGCCTCGAGGAGCTCACCGAGGCGGATGCCGGACTCCGCCTCGTAGCCGATCGTGCCGATCGGGACCCGTATCGCGACATCGGCGCCGCTGCGTCCCGAGCGGGTGCGGCCTCTCCCGCCGGCACCGGGCTCCGCCCGGAAGCGGCGGTGATAGCGGAGGTCGACCAGGGTGTTCAGGCTCTCGTCGCCGACCAGATAGACGCTCCCGCCGTCGCCGCCGTCGCCGCCGTCCGGCCCCCCCCGAGGCACGTACTTCTCTCGGCGAAAGCTCAGGGCACCGTCGCCGCCCTTGCCGGCCTCCACCAGGATGGTCGCCTCGTCGATGAACCTCATCTCGGGAGCGACACGAAAAACCCCGCCTGCGGACGGGGTCTACATGGGATTCCGGGACACTCGGACCCGCCGGGGCCCGCCCGGGCCGGAACCGGGTGCGAAGGAGCGATCACCTCCCCGGCCGCCGGCCTCCGTTCGCGTCGCCGCCCGCCCCGCCGAGAGGACCTAGCCCGGTACGACGCTCACCGTGCGCCGGTTCCGAGGGCCCTTGCGCGTGAACTCGACGAACCCGTCGGCTTTCGCGAACAGGGTGTGGTCACGCCCGCAGCCGACGTTGACCCCAGGATGGAAGCCCGTGCCGCGCTGGCGCAGGATGATGTTGCCGGCGCGCGCTGCCTGCCCGCCGAAGAGCTTGATCCCCAGCCGTTTCGACTCCGAATCCCGCCCGTTCTTGCTGCTTCCGCCCGCCTTCTTGTGTGCCATTGCTCGCTCCCCGCCGGAGGTCGGACCCGCCGCGACCTCCGTTCAACCCGTCGCGATGCCCGTGATCGTGACTTCGGTAAAGTCCTGCCGATGCCCCATGCGTCGCAGATAGTTCTTGCGCCGCCTGAACTTGAGGACATCGATCTTCTCGCCGCGCCCGTGGGCGCTGACGGTGGCCGATACCCGGCCGCCGTCGAGATAGGGCCGTCCCACCTTGACCTCTTCGCCGTCCGAGACCATCAGCACCCGGTCGAACTCCACCCTCTCTCCCGCCGGGGCCGAGAGCTTCTCGATGCGCAGCCGGTCGCCTTCGCGCACTCGGTACTGCTTGCCACCGGTCACGATGACCGCATACATTCTTCCCGTCCCGTTTGCCGTCCGCACCCGGTCCCGATGCCCGGGGAGCGCGGATTGTAGGCATTAGGCTCCAGAGCGACAAGACAGCGCACCGAAGAATGCGGATGCCGAACACGGAGGCGCACGCCTCGCCAGCGGCGCTTCGGGAACGGCTCGAGGGGCTCGCGGCGGAACACCTGGAGGCGGTCGACGAGGTCATCGAGGCCCGCCTCCAGTCCGATGTTCCCGCCATCAACCACGTCTCCCATTACATCGTCAACTCCGGCGGCAAGCGCCTGCGCCCCCTGCTCGTGGTGCTGAGCGCGCGAGCGTTCGGCGAGCAGGACGCGCGCTGCAACGAGATCGCCGCCGTGGTGGAGCTCATCCACACCGCGACGCTGCTCCATGACGACGTGGTGGACGGCTCCGAGCTGCGCCGTGGCCGGGCCACCGCCAACGCCCGCTTCGGCAACGGCACCAGCGTACTGGTAGGGGATTTCCTCTATTCGAGGGCCATCCAGATCGCGGTGCAGGTCGGTTCGATGCCGATCATGAAGATCATGGCCGACACCACCAACGTGATCACCGAGGGCGAGGTGCTCCAGCTCTTCAACTGCAACGACCCGGACACCACCGAGGAACGCTATCTGCGCGTCATTCGCGCGAAGACCGCCAAGCTCTTCGAGGCGGCCGCCCGGGCCGGCGCGGTCATCGCGGAGGCCCCGCCTGCCGCGGCACAGGCGATGGCGCGCTTCGGACACCACCTCGGCACTGCCTACCAGCTCGTCGACGACGTGCTCGACTACCGGGGCTCTGCCGACGAGATCGGCAAGAACGTCGGCGATGACCTCGCGGAAGGCAAGCCCACCCTGCCCCTCATTCACGCCATGCGCCGCGGCAGCCCCTCCCAGATCGCGCTGCTGCGCGAGGCCATCCTTCACGGCCGGAGGGACGACATCGGTGACGTGGTGCACGCCGTTGAATCGACCGGAGGCATCACCTACACTGCGTGCGCCGCCGAGGCGGAGGCGGCACAGGCCCGCCGGGCGCTGTCGAGCATCCCGGGCTCGTACTATCGCAAGGCGCTCGAAACGCTCGTCGAGTTCTCGGTCAACCGCAACCATTGAGGAACGGCGCCCCGAGCCGGCGAGAAGCGGCAATTTTCGCGGGGCCTGCGCCGGCATCGGAGTCCGGAATCGTCGGGGTGTAGCTCAGCCTGGTAGAGCACTGCCTTCGGGAGGCAGGGGCCGGAGGTTCA
>CAYFYD010000197.1:0-7447 GCA_964347195.1 uncultured Ectothiorhodospiraceae bacterium | reverse complement strand
CGCTCCGCGCATATCCCCGTCACTCCCGCACCCCCGCCGTCATTCCCGCGGAAGCGGGAATCCATGTGCACGTGCCCTGACCGAACGCGGATGCCGGAAACGGAAGGTGCCGCGTTTCCGCGCTCAGGTGGGGAGCCAGTCGCAGACGCGCCCGGCCAGCTCGTCGAGCCTGGTGCGCCGGGTGGCGGAGAAGAGCTGGAGACCGGCGGCGCGGCGAACGGCGGCGTGATCGCGGGCGCGCAGGAGCGCGTCCCGGCAGTCCCGGCGACCGAGCTTGTCGGCCTTGGTGAGCACGACGTGGACCGGAATCCGCGCCGCATCGACCATATCGAGCAGGAGCAGGTCGGCTTCGGTGATCACGCGCCGGGCATCCGCGATGAGGACGAGGCCGGAGAGAGAGTCGCGCGTGCGGAGGAAGTGCGAGACCAGCTCGCCCCAGAGGCGCTTCTCCGCCTGCGACACCCGGGCGTAGCCGTAGCCCGGGAGGTCGACGAGACGGCAACCGGCATCCACTTCGAAGAAGTTGATCTGGCGCGTGCGCCCGGGCGTCTTGCTGACCCTCGCGAGCGCCCGGCGGCCGGTCAGCGCGTTGATCGCACTCGACTTGCCGGCGTTCGATCGCCCCGCGAACGCGACCTCGGAGCCGGTGTCGGGAGGAAAGTGGGCCGGGCGGGCGGCACCGAGCAGAAAGCTCGTCCGCGCGAGCCGCGCGAGCCGCTCTTCCGTGCCCGGACGAGGCGCGGAACGAGTGGACCCGGGCGGGCGGGCGCTCCGCGTGGGCGGCGTCAATTTGACCCCTCCGCGGCCATGCTGATATATAGCTCCCCCGTTTCGGGGCGCGTCGCCGTTCGCCCCGGCACCCCTTCTCCCCGGGCCCCCGCAATGCGCCTACCGCTGCTGCTCCTCTCTCTCGTCCTGCTCGGCGCTCCGCTCCTCGGACTCGCCGCGGGCGATCCCGCCGCGGGAAAGACCAAATCCGGAACCTGCCTCGCCTGCCACGGACCCGACGGGAACAGTGTGAACCCGCAGTGGCCGAAGCTCGCGGGCCAGCATGCAGGCTACACCAGAAAGCAGCTCGTCGAGCTCAAGGCGAGCGAGATGCGCAGCAACGCGATGATGGCGCCGATGATCGCGGCATTGAACGAGCAGGACATGGACGACTTGGCGGCCTACTACGCGAGTCAGCCGCGAACGGGCGGGTTCGCGAGCGAAGCGCGAGTGGTCCTCGGTGAGCGGGTCTATCGGGGCGGCAACCTCGAGACCGGGGTCGCGGCCTGCACGGGCTGTCATGGACCCACGGGGGAGGGGGACCCCCTCGCCGGATTCCCGTCCCTGGCCGGACAGCACGCCGAGTATGTCGTCATCCAGCTCAGAGCCTTCCGCTCCGGCGAGCGGAACAACGACTTGAACGGCATGATGCGGGACGTGGTGCGCTGGATGAGCGACGAGGAGATGGAAGCGGTCGCGGAGTACATCGCGGGGCTGCACTGAGCCCCGAGGCGGCGGTGCCGCGCCCGTCGCCCTTCTTCCCTCCGCAGACGCAAGAGAGACCGTCCCGACACGACGCACGCCATGAAACACGCCCGCCTCACCCCGCTCTTCTTCTTCCTGCTCGTCTCGCTTCCCGGCTTCGCCGTCGCCGACTCGCACTCGGAGTTCGATGTCGAAGGCAAGTACTCGCAGGTGAAGCCGGCCCAGCCCGCCGAGACCGGGCCGGGCACGGTGGAGGTCGTCGACGTCTTCTGGTTCGGCTGCCCGCACTGCTTCACCTTCCTGCCCCACATGGAAGCCCTCGAGAAGGATGCCCCCGACTACCTCCGCATCCGCCGCATGCCGGCGGTGTTCCGCGAGAGCTGGATCCCGCATGCCCGCGCCTACTACACCGCGCATCTGCTCGGTATCGAGGACAGAATGCACCGGGCCATCTTCGAGGCCATTCACCTGCACGGGCGTTCGCTCGCAACGCGCGAAGCGCTCGCGGCCTTCTTTGCGGAGCACGGCGTGGACGCCGGGGAGTTCGGGGAGGTCTACGACTCCTTCGCGGTGGCGTCCCTGGTGCGCAAGTCGGTCGCGATGCAGCGCAACTACGGCGTGAGCGCGACGCCCACCGTGATCGTCAACGGAAAGTACCGCACCTCCGGCAACATCGCGGGCGGCCACGCGAACGTCATCAAGGTCATCCGCGCGCTCGCGGAGCGGGAGCACGCATCGTAGGCCCCGCGGCTCGCATCCGTATGCCCCTGGCGTACATGGATTCCCGCGCAAGCGTGTCCCCGATCCCGATCGGGGGCGGGAATCCATCGACTTTCCGGGACGCAAGGTGCGTTGACCGATCACGGATACCGCGATACGCGCCTTCGGCCCGCCCCCGGAGCCCGGTGAGCCGGTTTCCGGGGCGCCGTCGAGGGCCGGCCCCCTGGAGTACCGCACCCGCCCACGGGGGATTGATGGAGGCGCCCTGAAGCCCTCCCGTGCCGGGGCGGGGCCACAGGCCGGAAGCACCCCGCGCGGTTTGCCGAAGTGGAAGCAGGTGGCATGGGTCTCCCGTGCCGGGGCGGGGCCGCAGGCCGGAAGCACCCCCCTTGCCGTCGACGGAAGCCGAAGACGGCGGCTCAGGGACGGTTCAACAGGCGCATCAGGCTGGAGGTGTCCCAGCGCGACCCTCCCAGGGCTTGCACCTGCGCATAGAACTGGTCCACCAGCGCCGCGACCGGGAGCCGGGCACCCGCCCGGCGCGCCTCCGCCATGCAGATCGCGAGGTCCTTGCGCATCCACTCCACGGCAAAGCCGAACTCGAACTCGTCGTCGAGCATGGTGCCGCCACGGTTCTCCATCTGCCAGGACTGCGCCGCCCCCTTGGAGATCACATCGACCACCTGCTTTCCGTCCAGGCCCACCCGCTGCGCGAAGCTCAGGCCCTCCGCGAGCGCCTGCACCAGCCCCGCGATGCAGATCTGGTTGACCATCTTGGTGAGCTGGCCGGATCCCGCCGGTCCCATCAGGGTCACCGCCCGCGCGTAGGCGTCGATGGCGCCCTCCACCCGGCCGAAGTCGGCGGGATCTCCCCCCACCATTACCGTCAGCATCCCGTTCACGGCACCCGCCTCCCCGCCCGACACGGGGGCGTCGAGAAAGTGCAGGCCCCGTTCGCGCGCGAGGACGTCCAGCTCCCGCGCGAGCTCGGCCGACGCGGTAGTGTGGTCGACGAACACTGCGTCGTCGCGCATCCCGTCGAAGGCCCCCTGCGCTCCGGTGCTGATCGCGCGCACGTCGTCATCGTTGCCGACACACGCGAACACCACCTCCGCGTTCCGGGCCGCATCCGCCGGCGTATCCGCCGCTTGGCCCGCGAACTCGCCCAACCACCGTTCGGCCTTCTCACGGGTGCGGTTGTAGACCCTCACCCGGTGGCCCGCGGTGGCGAGGTGGCCGGCCATGTGGTAGCCCATGACGCCGAGGCCGATGAAGGCGACGTCGAGGGGGGTGGCATTCGAGCTCATGACGCGTTCTCCTGCTCCGGCCGATCCGGAAAGATGAGGGGGGGTCAGTTGATCCGGCACCGGATCGCGGGACGCGACCGGATCGGAGAAGCGGCGCCTTCACGACGGAACCGGGGCGAGACGGGCGGCGATGGTACTCCAATCGCGAGCGGCGCACCGGCCGCGGCGGACCCGGACCGCGCGCATGCCCCCACGGGCGGGACTCCCGCCCGAGCGCGGCGGCGGCTCATGCGCGCGCTCGGCCGTCGAGGGCCAGGGCGCCGGCCGACGCCGCCGGGACTCTCGGTCCCGAGGGCCGGCGCCCGCAGCAGAGCGCGGCTCACCAGGCGAGGTCGTCGGGCACCGCGTGGGCGGGATCTTCGTCCTTTCCCCCTGCGCCGTCCGTCTCCGTCCGGTGCACGAAGGTATCCGGACGCTCCGCTTCGATCTCCAGCGCCAGCGCCCGCGGCAGGAGCAGGTGCTCGCCCGGCAGGCCGACGATCATGATCTCGCCCGCGAGCAGCGCCCGGTGCTGTTCCTCGGTGACGAGGATCTCCTTGATGCGGCGGCCCCGGGTAAAGTGGAAGGCACGCTGCGCCCGGGGGTCGTCGAGGCGGGAGCTGCGCGCCCGCTCGAGCAGCGCCCGCTCCCGCTCCTCCCGCCGGCTCCGGGCCTGCCGTGCGCCGCTCAGCCAGGGGTCGCGCGCGATCGCCTGGGTGCGAGCGCGCAGGGAACGCGCCTGCACGGAGGAGAGCGCGGAAGGGGCCTCGGAGGGCGCGGGGGCCTCCTTCCCGGACCCGGTCTCGCTCGTCTCCCGGCGGGCATCGACGGGCCGCCGGGGTCCGCGCCGCTTCCGCCGCGCGCGCTTGGGGTCCTCGCTCTTCACGAGACCCGCTCCGCGCAGTGCGTCCTGGAGGGAGCTCGCCACTGCCATCCACCCGTCGTCCCGCTCCCCCGGAATTCTAAATGGCCGGGACGCACCGGGTTCAAGCGGCGAGCGTGCTGATACCATTCCGACCCTCCCCGCATCTGCGCTTTCTCCCTCGCATTGAAGCATCTGCTCATCGTCTACCACTCGCAGTCGGGGCGTACCCGTGCGATGGCGGAGGCGGTGTACCGGGGCGCGCGTTCCCCCGACATCGAGGGGGTGGAAACGCGGATGTTGCGGACGACGGACGCGGGACCCCGGGACCTGCTCCGGGCCGATGCGCTGATCCTCGGCACGCCGGAGAACTTCGGCTACATGTCGGGCGCCATGAAGGACTTCCTGGACCGCACCTTCTATCCCTGCCAGGGAAGAGTGCAGAGCCTCCCCTACGCGGTGTTCATCTGTGCCGGCAACGACGGCAGCGGCGCCCTGTCGAGCATCCGCCGCATCGCCCGCGGCTATCCTCTGCGCGAAGTGCAGGAAGCGATAGTGCGAAAGGGAGAACCGGACGAGGCGGTGCTCGCGCGATGCGAGGAGCTCGGGACGGCGCTCGCGGCCGGGCTCGAGCTCGGAGTCTACTGATCTGCCCGTGAACCTCCGAGTACGCCGTCTCGCGAGCAGCCTCGGCGCACTGCGCCTGATGCTGTTCGCGCTCGTGCTCCTGGTGAGCGCCGCCGCCCCCTTCAGCGAGGGACCGGCGGCCTATTCCGGATGGCGCCTCGCGACGACGGTGATCGCACCGGCGCTCTTCGTGATGCTCGTCTTTCTGCTGCCCCTGGACATGATGATGAGCGCGGTGTTCATGTCGGGCCGCGAGCCGGCGACGCGCACGCGCTTTCGGCGGATCATCCTCGCGGAGCTCACGCTGCTCGCGATCATGGCGCTCTCCTGGCTGCCCTTCGTGCTCAGGCTGCTGAACCCTCCCCTTTAGGAGGGCGACACGGGCGCGCCGCCCTGTAGCTCGGGGGCGCTTCGACTTAGAATCCGAGGGGCCGGCGCGCGAGCTCCGGCGGGCAACGAGCATTCGGGCGACATCCCCATGACTGACGACATCCCGGGCCTGCGCCGCATCCTGAGCGAGCACCGCACAGTGGCGATGGTGGGCCTGTCCGCCAACTGGTACCGCCCGAGCTTCTTTGCCGCCAAGTACCTTAAGGAGCATGGATTCAGGGTCATCCCGGTCACTCCGCGCTACGAGGAGATCCTCGGCGAGCAGTGCTACCCCACGCTCCGCGACATCCCGGAGCCCATCGACGTGGTCGATTGCTTCCGCCGCGCGGAGGAGATCCCCGCCATCGCGGAAGACGCGATCGCGATCGGAGCCAGGGTGCTGTGGATGCAGCTCGGCATCCGCAATGCGCAAGCCGCCGCGCGGGCGGAAGCGGCCGGCCTGGAGGTCGTCCAGGACCGCTGCATGAAGATCGAGTATGCCCGGCTCTTCGGGGGCCTGAGCTTCGTCGGAGTCCACACCAGGGTGATCTCGGCCAAGCGTCCGAAGACGGTCCCGACCTGAGCGCGCGCCGTGGCGGACCGCGAGTTCGGAGCGGAGACCCTCTGCCTGCACGCCGGGCAGCTCCCGGACCCGGCCACCGGGTCGCGGGCGGTGCCCCTGTACCAGACCACCTCCTACGTGTTCGACAGCGCCGACCACGCGGCGAGCCTCTTCAACCTCCAGACCTTCGGCAACATCTACACCCGGCTCATGAACCCGACCACCGCGGTGTTCGAGGAACGGGTGGCCGCGCTCGAGGGGGGCCGGGCGGCGGTCGCGACCGCTTCGGGCATGGCGGCGGAGATGAGCGCCCTCCTGACCCTGCTCGAGGCGGGCGACCACATCGTCTCCGCGAACACCCTCTACGGCGGCACCCATACCCTGCTCGCGGTGAACTTCGCCAAGCTCGGCATCGAAACCACTTTCGTCAACCCCGACGACCCCGCCGCCTTCGCGGCCGCGATCACCGAGCGCACCCGGCTCCTGTACGCGGAGACCATCGGCAACCCCGGCATGAACATCCTCGACATCCGGGCGGTGGCCGAGGTCGCGCACGACGCGGGTCTGCCCCTGATGATCGACAACACCTTCCCCACCCCCTATCTGTGCCGCCCCTTCGACCACGGCGCGGACCTCGTGGTCCACTCCGCCACCAAGTACATCGGGGGCCACGGGACCTCGATCGGAGGGGTCATCGTCGAGTCGGGACGCTTCCCCTGGGACAACGGCAAGTTCCCGACCATGACGGAGCCCTCGCCGGGATACCACGGGGTGCGCTTCTACGAGACCTTCGGCGACTTCGGGTTCACCATGAAGGCGCGATGCGAGCTCCTGCGCACCTTCGGGGCGGCGCTCAGCCCCTTCAACGCATTCCTCTTCATCCAGGGGCTGGAGACCCTCCCGGTGCGCATGGACCGGCACTGCGAGAACGCGCTCGGGGTCGCCCGCTTCCTCGCCGAGCACCCCCTCGTCACCTGGGTGAACTACCCCGGTCTGCCCGACAACCCCGGTTACGCGCTGGCCCGGCGATACCTGCCCAAGGGCCCGAGCGCGATCCTCACCTTCGGCGTCAAGGGGGGACGGGCCGCCGGCACCGCCTTCATCGAGGCGGCCCACTTCATGAGCCACCTCGCCAACGTGGGCGACGCCAAGACCCTGATCATCCATCCCGCGTCCACCACCCACCGCCAGATCTCCGAGGATCAGCAGGCCGCGGCCGGAGTGACGCCGGACCTGGTGCGCATTTCGGTGGGCCTGGAAACCCTGGACGACATCCTCTGGGACATCGACCAGGCGCTCCACGCGTCCCGGAAGGCGCTTTGAGTCCCGGGCGGACCCCGGGGGGACGCATCCGTGGTTGATTGACGAATGTTGTGTCCCGGACGATCAATGGATTCCCGCTTCCGCGGGAATGACGAGCTTCCAGTCGGGGCCGGGGACGAGCCGCGCGGGAACGACGGGAAACTGGCGGTGCGGCTTGCACCTGACTCGAGCGACATCGGCCGGATGGATTCCCGCTTCCGCGGGAATGACGAGTTTCCAGTCGGG
>CAYFYD010000196.1:0-7465 GCA_964347195.1 uncultured Ectothiorhodospiraceae bacterium | reverse complement strand
GCCCGCCTGCAGGGGCAGGTACTGCCAGGTCCCGGCGACCATCACGGCCATGAAGCCGACGATCAGGAGATTGACCAGCACCTGGATGCGGCGGCGGGCAGCGGGGGCGAGACGCACGACGAGGAAGTTGACCGTAACGTCCTTGCCGCGCCGGTAGAGCACGTAGAAGCCGAGGTAGATCGACCAGACGAAGAGCAGCATCGTCCACGGCCAGACCTGCACGAAGCTCGTGTCGAGCACCGCGCGAACGGCCATGTTGACCATGTTGGCGACCAGCATCACCGCGATGCAGGCGTTGGCGAGCAACAGGAACGCGCGCTCCGAGTGCCCGAGAAAGCGATCCAGAGCTCGAATCAAGTCCATGGCCCGGACCACCCGCGCTTCAGTGCCTCACGGGTGGCGCGCGCCGCCGAGGCCACGGTGGTCCGGCGCCGGCCCCGAGGAGATGGTCCGCGAACCCTGACCGTCCCCCCGCCAAGCGCGGGGCCGAGACGACGCGCCGGCCGGTAGCTTCTCGCTATCGCGTCGCCTCGACGGTTGCGAGGAACCCCTCGGGGAGCGCGCCCTCGGCGTCCATCTTCATGTAGAACTCCTTCATGCGCTCGACGAAGCCCGACGTGTCGATCTCCGAGTAGGTCGCGCCCGTCGCCTGCATGCGCTCGAGCGATTCGTCGGTGACGCCGATGAGGACCTCGAAGCTGTACTTGCCGGTCTCTTCATACGCCCGCAGCACACCCTCGCGCACCTCGGGGCTCAGGGCGTTGTACGCCTCCTCGTTCACCAGGAACCCGTTCGCCTGCGGATACTCGTCTATGCGCACGATATGTGGCGCCACCTCGTAGAACTTCATGCTCTCGACCAGGGACACCGGGGTGGTGACTCCCTCGACGATGCCGGTCCTGATGGACTGGTAGACATCGGTCCAGTCGAGCACCCGGACCTCGGCGCCCAGCCAGGTCCAGATCTTCACCGCCAGGTCGTCGTCGTACATCCGGAGCTTGGTGCCCTGGAAGTCCTCGAAGGTCCCGACCGGATTCTTCACCACCAGCACCCGGTAGGGTCCCCGCAGAACGGGGCCGATGTCGCCGATGGTCGTGATCCCCGATTCCACACGCGCCTTGTCCCGCCAGCCCCGGGCCAGGTCCGACTTCTGGAAGCGCAGCCAATGCGCGCGGTCGTCGAACATGAACGAGGCACTGCCCCAGCTCATGGCGGGTTCCCACTTCGCGAGATAGTCGGCGTCCTCGGCGTAGACATGGACGGTGCCGGCGCTCACTTGCTCGAGCACCGCCTCGGTGCCGCCGAGCTGCTCGGACGGGAAGACCTTGATGGTGAGCTCGCCGCCGGTGTACTCGCCGACCAGATCGGCGAACTTCTGGAAGATGATGCCTTCCGGACTGTCGGGCGGCATCTTGGTCGCCATCTTCCAGGTTTCGGCCTGGGCGACGCCGGTGAACGCGAAGAGACAGAGCGCCGCGAGGGCAACGAGACGCGAGAGGGAATGAGCCTTGGCCATCATGTCATCCTCCTGAGAGGCTCGAAGCGACGGTTCGCTGGTTTCTAGAGACCGTTTCGCATCATACCCGTAACGCGCGGCGCACGGTACGTCAGGGAGGAACGATCGCAGGGTCATCCCACGCTGGAGGAGCATCACTCCAGGGGGGGCGGGGCGGTGCCATCTCCCTGCCGTCACGGCGGTCCGTGGGCTCTAGATGAAGTAAAGGCCCCCGAAGGGGCCTCGTACTAGGCCGCCCAATTGAGTATAGGCTGGACGGTGGCAGGAAGCGTAGATCACCGTGTTCAACGCTGTCAAACAACGTAACGGCGTGGAAAACGCCTTGCTCCGGATCGCCATGCCCAAGCGTGGTGTCGTCCCCGTCCCCGTCGCCGTCGCGCCCCTCCCCGGGGAGGTGCTCCGCGAGCCACGCCGCGACGGCACCTGGACTGACCCCTCTGGCCGCGGTCGAACGGCAGGACCCGGGCGCTCACGGGCCGGCTCCCGAGTTCCGGACAGGGACATACCCGGAACGCGCGGCGCACAGTACGCTGGCCCGCATTTCACTGGCCAAGCTTCGTAGCGAGGGAGTACTCCCGTTCACCGCCTTGCGAGCTGCGTCCGCAACAGGAGCCTGGCTGGTGTAACGCGGGCTAAGGAGGAACGATCGGCTGTCCGGTGCGGGCGGTGAGGCCCCCGTCCACCACCAGGTGCGCGCCGCTGACGAAGGAGGCGTCGTCGGAGGCGAGGAAGGCGATCGCCGCCGCGACCTCCTCCGGACGGCCCATGCGCCCGAGGGCCACCGCCTCGTCGTAGGCGGCCACGAAGTCGGAGTCCGCGGGCAGGGATTCGAGCATGCGCGGGGAGGCGATGGGGCCGGGGCAGACCGCGTTGACCCGGATGCCGTCGCCCCCCGCCTCCCAGGCGAGGCACTCGGTGAAGTTGATGATCGCGGCCTTGACGGTGTTGTAGGCGGCCCAGCCCGGGTCGCCCCGCAACCCCGAGATCGACGACATGTTGACGATGCTGCCGCCCCCGCCGGCCCGCATGCGCGCGACCGCCCGCCGGCAGCTCTGCACCGTGGATCGCATGTTCCATGCGAACAGGCGTTCCCACTCCGACCAGGGCAGGTCGGAGGCGTAGCCGGCGACGCTGCCGCCGGCCACGTTCACGACCACGTGCAGGGCCCCCGCTTCGCGGTCCACCGTCGCGTAGGCGGAGGCGAGCTCTCCCTCGTCGCTCGCATCGCCGGCGACCGCGTGCACCTCGAGCCCGCGCGAGCGCGCACGCTCCACCGTCTCGTCGAGCCCCGCGCGGTTGCGGTCGAAGGCGAAGACCCGGGCCTCCTCCTCCGCCAGCCGGAGCACTGTCGCCGCTCCCATGCCGCCCCCGCCCCCGGTGACGAGCGCTGCCTTGCCTGCGAATCTCCTCATTGACTCAACCTCTCGCGAGACGTCTCTCCGGATCGAGGAAGGGCATCGCCACCACTCTCGCCGCGCGCGGACCGCCCGGGTCCTCGATGACGAGCCCGGTCCCGAGCTCCGCGCAATCGGCGCGCAGCAGCGCGATGCCGATGCTCGCGCCCAGCGCGGGAGAGAGGAGCGCGCTCGACACCACGCCCACCCGCTCGCCGGCGCAGGTGAGGGGGCTGCCGTGGGCGACGGCGGCGTCGTGATCGACCTCGAAGCCCGCGATCCGGCGCGACGGGCCTTCGGACGCGATGCGGGCGAGCGCGTCCCGGCCGCGAAAGAAGGGCTTTCCGAGGTCCACCATCCATCCCAGACCGACCTCGTAGGGGTTGCAGGTCCAGTCGAAGTCCTGGCCGACGTTGAGGATGCCGGCCTCGGTGCGGCGCATGTTGAGCGCCCGGCTCCCGCAGAGCCGCATGCCGGTCCCGCGCCCCGCATCCCACAGCCCCTCGAACATGCCGGCCCCGTGCTCGACCGAGACGTAGATGTCGTAGCCGAGCTCCGCGCTGAAGCCCGTGCGCGAGACCACGACCGGAACGCCGCACACCTCGGTCTCCACCATGCCGAAGTAGCGCACGCCGTCCAGGTCGGCGGCGCACACCGACTGCAGGATCGCGCGCGAGCGCGGACCCTGGATGCTGGCCACGTGGATGCGGTCGATGTGGCTCTCCACCTCGACCTCCCGCCCGAGGGCGTGCCCGTAGATCCACTGCTCGCTCGTTCCCGGTCCCCCCACCCACCAGAACTTCTCGGAGTCGAAGCGGATGAGGACCGCGTCCTCGACGATGCCCCCGTAGTCGTAGCACATCACCGCGAAGACGCAGCGTCCGTCCGAAAGGCGGCGGAGGTCGCGCGGCACCAGCTCGTCCACGAGCGCCGCCGCCTCCGGTCCGCGGACCTCGATGGGCTCCTCTCCGGTCACGTCCCAGAGACCCGCCACCTCGCGCATCGCCCAGTACTCCTCCACGGGGTCGGTGAACTGGTCGGGCTTGAGGAAGGTGTTGTGCAGCTTGTACTCGCCCGCGCGGGCGGCGAGGAAGGGCGCGAAGGCGGTGCGCTTGAGGCCGCCCTTCATCCGCATGCCGGTATCGAGATAGGGAGGCACGCCGACATGGGACGCGAACTCGAAGCGCAGGGTGACGGGTTCCCGGAACACGGTGGTTCGGCGCGTCGTGCCGCTCGCGGGCCGTCACTTCGACCCGCGATGACGCCCGCATTCGACGGAGCGCAGCGGACGGTCCGGGAAATCCTCTGTCCATTCGGCGGCGAACGCGCCCGGGGCCTGAGCCTCGATGACGTACTCGTCGACGACCTCGACATCCGGCGCGGTCCGAACCGCGTAGCCGAGCGCTTCGAGCGCGGAGACGCGCCGGCGCATGTTCTCCTCGTCCCGATACACCCCGAAGGACACCGCGTTCGCGAACGCACCCTCCCCGATGATCGCGACGTCCCGCTCCCCTCGACCCTGGATCTCCCGCACCTTGGCCGCGGCCTGCTCATGACTGCCCAGCGGCGGCAGGTAGACCCGGTAGCTGGTGACTCTTCGATCCTCCTCGAGGCGCACCGCGACGATCTCCGCGCCGCGGGCCCTCAACCACTCGACCGCACCGGCGACTTCATCCAGGTCCCCGAAGCCTTCGGCGCGCACGCACTCCCCGGCCGGCAGCGGCGCCCCGGCCCCGGTCCCTTCTCCGGGCACGCTTCCCGTCTCCCGCAATTCGAGGACGCTGGCCTCCGCCTCGACTCCGAGCGCGGTGGTCGTGGCGACAGCCCCGGACCGCTCCGCTTGCGTCTCGTCTCCCGACTCCAACGCGCGGGCCCGCAGGTAGGCGCGGCGGGCGAGGTCGGTGTAGACGTCGCCCAGGTTCGCGTATCCGATGGCGGAGGGATGGCCTTCGAGCGCGGCGAGCAGGGTCTCGCGCGCTTCGTCGAGCCGGCCCTGCACGGCGTAGAGGACGGCGAGGTTGTTGTAGGCCTCGAACACGTCGGGATGGTCGCGCACGAGCGCGTTGAAGACGTCGATGGCCTCGCTCACCATCCCCGTGCGCGCGTTCAGGGTGCCGTAGAGCAGCCGCGCCCGAAGGTGCGCGGGGTCCCGTTTCAGCAACGGGGCCAGCGCCTCGCGCGCCTCCGCGTAGCGCGCCTCGGCCGCGAGGGAGCGCGCGCGGTCGAGCGCTTCGTCGGCCGCCGCGCCGGCAGACGAGAGGAGGACTGCGCACGCGGCGGATGCGAGGAGCACCTTCTTCATCCGACTCATGCCGCCCGTCTCCCCCCTCATCAAGCAGCCACCGCGCCCGGAGCGATCCGGTCCCCGGACGCCTCGCTCTCGCCTCCGTTCGTCCCGCGTCGCCGCCGGGACGCGTTCCCGCGCGTCGCGCAGCGCACCGGCGCTGTGTCCGTGCGCCTACGCCCTCCGACTCTCCCCGTACGCCTGGACCTCGGCGATCCACCCCGCGATGAGCCGATTCGCGATGGAGCGGATCTCTGCATGCAAGGCCTCCGCCACCGACGCGATACGCGCGACGTCTTCAGGATTCTGCGGTTCCGGGGCCTCCGCCCCGCCGGGCCATCCGGCCGCGGTGCGGACCGTCGGCCCCACGGAACGTAGCGTCTCCGCCGCCATCGATGCCTGCTCCAGGGCGCTCGCGCCGCGCTCCCCGTTCGCGTCGCCGAAGGCACGCTGGATGCGCTCCAGCGCCTGCCCTATCTCGCGGGCGGCCTCCAGAGTCTCGTGCTCACCGGCCGCGAGCTCGCTCGTCCCCGCCTCCGCCTCGTTCAGGGTCCAGTCCCCTTCCTTGCCCGCGCTGCGCAACGCCATCAGGGCCGCCCAGGAGTCGTGTGCATACGAGAGACTCAGCCGGATCTGCTCGATGAGCCCGACCGGAGTCAGGAACCCGAAGGCCCCGGTCTCCACTTCAGTGCCCCGGTGCGCCCCTTCCCCTCTCTGACGCGGACCGAGCTGAATGCTGCCCGTGCGCGAGCCTTGCCGGGTCTGGGCGCCGGTGTCGGTCAGGAGCGCGCCGGCCAGACCCTCGACCCATTGCGCGACGTTCCTGCCGGAGGCCGCCCGCGCGATCTCCGTACGGACCAGGTCCGCTTCCCGGGGGTTCTGGAAACGCGCCAGCGCCTGCGCGACCTCGGCGCCGTAGGCTTCTCCCATGCGCCGCTGTACCGCGCCCGGAAGATGGTTGGCGATCCGCTCGAGCTCCGCCACCTCGGTCTCCGCCACCAGGTGCTCCGGATTGGAGCCGAGCGTCAGCGTGTTCGGCATGCGCCCGACCGTCACGGAGCGGAGCCCGGCCGGGACGCCTTCCCGCCGCGCCTCTCCGGTGGCTCTCCCTGCCGCCTCACCCGCTTCCGGTCGGGGCGTCTCGTCGAGGCGGCCCATCGCTGCGCGCTCGGCCAGCGCCCGCAGCCAGCGGACCTCGCCCGGGTCGCAGGCGTTCAGGCGATGGGCGGTCATCGGCGAGTAGTAGCTCCTGCGCGGCGCGCGGGCTCCCCGTGCGGTGCTGAGCCGCACGCCCGCGAGCGACGCGCGCACCTCGACGCTCTGGGTGTTCCACGCGTGCTCGAGGACGCGAGCGACGCGCGCCGCGCTGCGCCCCGCCTGCCTCTCCTCGGGCTTCGCGCGCAGGTACGCACGCATCCTCACCGCGCACTGGGCAAGGGGAGGGCGCTCGCTCTCCCGCGCGGACTCGTGCCGCTCGCCCGCTTCCATCCAGCGCTCGCTCGCGTCATGGATGCCGCCGGCGAGCTCCAGGCCGAGAGTGGCGTACCCGACGAGCGCCTCGGTGCGCACCCCGGCCTGCGCATGACCGGTACGGTCGTTCCAGAGCCGGTAGCTGCCGCCTTCGGCCTCGAGCGTGGCCCAGTGGATCCACGCGCTCGCGCCGCCCGTTCGCTCGGTCCCGGCCGCGAGATCGGCAGGTGCGATGCCCAGATCCCGGATCAGGCGGCGCACGAGGGTCTCGACCGGATCAGGGAGTCGGCCGTGCGCACGGGCCGCCGCATCGAGCGCGGCGCCGGTCGCAGGGTCCTCGAGCAGCGCCCAGTCGAGCGGTGCGTCGCCGTCCAGACGCTCCCTGACCGCGTTCGGAAGCACCGTCACCGCGCGCGTAAAGTGTTCACCGGGGCTCATTCTCCACTCCTGCGGTACTCGTCATGACGGGTGGTTCGTTCTTCGCACCTGCTCCGTCCCCGAGGCGGCGCCCCGTGCAGAGGAGCTCCGGCGCATTGCGGACCCGCTCCCTCCGGAGATGTCGGTGCGCCGCCCCACGTGCGGGCATGGCTGCGGCAACGCACGGGCGATCGAAGCGGGATCCGGGGTACGAATCGAGCCGTGCCGAATCGTGCACACCGTCGCATCGTCGGGAGGAGGCGCCAGGGCCATCCCGAAGTCGGAGACATCCCACTGATTCGCCTCGTCTTCCAGCGGCAGTCTGAACAAGCTCGTTTTGTATTTGAAATCAATCGATTATGACAGACGACAAGATGGCCCTGG
>CAYFYD010000195.1:0-7472 GCA_964347195.1 uncultured Ectothiorhodospiraceae bacterium | reverse complement strand
ATCGCCTGATTCCAGTACTTCGAACCCCGCAACTCGACTTCTGAATGGTCCTGCTCCCGCCCCGCCTTCGCCCGGCCCGCGCGCGGCGCTCCCGCCGCTCGCGAGACGGGGTACACTGCGCCGAGCATCGTCCCGAGCGCCCCGGCGATGGAGCGTGCCCTCCCGCGGACCGGCCCGGAGGTCGAGCCGGAGCCGGCGTCATGCGACTGAGCAGCGATCAGATCGAGCGTTTCGAGCGCAACGGGTTCCTCGTCATCGAGGGGCTCTTCGGCCGTGATGAGACGGAGCGGCTGCGCGCCCGCCTCCCCGCCCTCTTCTCCGAGGACACCCCGGCCAACATCCGCGAGAAGGCGAGCGGCGAGGTGCGCACCGCGATGGGCCTGCACGAGCGCGACGCGCTCTTCTCGGCGCTGGTCCGGGACCCGCGTCTGGTCGAGCCGGCCCTCCAGTTGAGCGGCGAGCCGGTCTACATTCAGCAGGTCAAGGTCAACGTCAAGAGCGCGTTCAGCGGCGAGGTCTGGCAGTGGCACTACGACTTCGCCACCCACCACGGCGAGGACGGGGTGCCGGAACCGCACGCCCTCAACCTGCACGTGTTCCTGGACGAAATCACCGAGTTCAACGGCCCGCTCTACTTCATCCCCGGCTCGCACCGGCGCGGCGCTGCTCCCGCCTCCCTCGACACCGAGACCACCAGCTACCCGCTGTGGGTGGTGGCGCCCGGGCACGTGGCGGGGCTGGTCGACGAGGGCGGCATCGTGTCGGCGACCGGCCCCGCCGGCACCGCGCTCATCTTCGGCGACCGCCTGGTGCACGCCTCGCCCAACAACCTGTCCCCGTGGGACCGGCCGATCTTCTCGGTGATCTACAACCGGGTGTCGAACGCGCTCACCCGTCACCGGCGCCCCGACTACATCCACCACCGCGACACGAGCGCGGTGCGGGCATCGAGGCCGGTGCACCTCGGAGGCGCCGGAGAAAGCTTCGAGCCCGCGGGCGCCTCCGTGGTCCGCCACCCCACCGCGGCCGAACCCCATCCATGACGCCCGGGCGCAGACCAGGCGCCGGGGCGCCGCCGCCCGAAGCTCGAAGGAGGCTCCCATGACATCCGCAAGTTCCGACGAAGTCCGCGTCGACCGGCCCTATGTCGGCATCCCCTCGTTCCTGCGCGCGCCGATATGCACCGACCTCGACGCGCTCGACTCCGACATCGCGGTGATCGGCATCCCCACCGACGAGGGCTCTCCCTTCATGGCGGGCTCGCGCTTCGGGCCGCGCGCGATCCGCGAGCACTCGCTGCGCTTCTGCGCAGGCGGTCGCGGCTACTACAACCCGGAGACGAAGCGTATGTACCTCGACCACGAGATGCGCCATCGCTCCATCGCCGACGTCGGGGACGTGGACGTGCTGCCCACCAACGTGGAGAAGACCTTCGACAACATCACCCGAGCGGTTCGCCGAATCCTCGAGCGCGGCGCGATGCCGGTGGTGCTGGGGGGCGACCACGCGATCACCTATCCGGTGGTGCGCGCCTTCGAAGAACCCCTGCACGTGCTGCATTTCGACGCCCACACCGACTACTCGCCCTTCATCCACGATCTGCGCTTCACCAACGGGCACGCCTTCCGGCACATCCGGCCGATGGCGCACCTGCGGAGCCTGAGCCAGATCGGCATCCGCAGCCTGCGCCACTCCGAAGACATGGTCCAGGACTCGATCGACGACGGGAACCGCGTGGTCACGATGAGCGAGTTCCACCGGATCGGCCCCCGGGGGATAGCGGAGATCGTGCCGGAAGGAGCGAGCTGCTACGTGAGCATCGACGTGGACGTGCTCGACCTCTCGCTCGTGCCGGGCTGCGTGTCGGCCGAGCCGAACGGCATGAGCTACGCCGAGCTCCGCGACACCCTGGAGGCGATCGCCCGGCACACCGAGATCATCGGCTTCGACTTCGTGGAGGTGAACCCGCAGCTCGACGTCGGCACCGGCATCACCGCCTACCTCGGCACCCACGTCGTGGTGGAGTTCCTCGGCCACATCTGCGAGCAGCCCTGGTGGCTACGGCGCCGCGAGGCGCGCACTTCCGGGGACTGATACCGGGCGGGGCGAGTCCGCTCACGAACGAGGTGTTCCTTGAGCGACAGCGAGACGGCTCACCATCATGGCAGGCTCATCGAGGGAGTGCCGGGAAGAGGCTCAGCTCGCGGCCCGGGACTCGGGCGGGGCGCGCCACGCTGCGAGCAGCGCCGCCTGCCGCTCCCGCACGCAGGCGAGGTGTTCCGCCTTCACGTGGCCGTAACCCCGGATCCCCTCCGGCAGGGAGGCGATGTCCACCGCGAGGCCGTGGTTCTCGTAGTCGAGGCCGTCGCTGAGCTCGCGCACCAGCGCCTCGTACTCTTCCACGAGGCGACGCTCGGTCCGGCGCTCCTCGCTGCGGCCGAAGGGGTCGAAGCGGGTGCCACGCAATCCCTTCAGCTTCGCGAGCACCCGCAGCGCCCGCAGCATCCAGGGACCGAAGCTCCGCTTTCGCGGGAGTCCGGTGTCCGGGTCGCGGGAGGCGAAGACGGGCGGGGCCATGTGGAACTCGAGGCGGAAGTCGCCCTCGAATTGACGTTCGAGCGCGGACACGAACGCGCCGTCGGTGAAGAGCCGGGCCACCTCGTACTCGTCCTTGTAGGCCATCAGCTTGTAGGCGTAGCGCGCCACGGCTTGCGCGAAGCCGTGCCTGCCCGCCGCCCGCCGGGCTTCGGCCCGCTGCGCTTCGGCCACGAGCGCCCGGTAGCGTTCCGCGTAGGCGCGGTCCTGATAGCGGACGAGGTCCTCCGCCCGGCGCTCCATCAGCGCCTCGGGGCTATCCGCCGGGGCGCCCGGCGCCGGTGCCACGCGCGCAGGCACCACGAGGGCGGTGACCGCCCCGAGGTCCACCGCGGCGCGGCGTCCCCACCGGAAGGTCTCCCGGTTGCTCTCCACCGCCACCCCGTTCAGCTCGATCGCGCGCTCGATGCCCGCCGCGCTCACCGGAACCAGACCCTTCTGCCAAGCGTAGCCGAGCATGAACAGATTGGTGGCGATCGAGTCGCCCATGAGCGCGGTGGCGAGACGGGTGGCATCGAGGAGCTCGACCTGCCCCCTCCCCGCCGCCGCTTCGAGGCGCGCGGCGATGCCCCGGCTCGGGAACACCGTATCGGGATCGCGGGTGAAGTGCCCGGTGATCGCCTCGTGCCGGTTGACGATCGCGCGGGTTCGCCCCGGCGCGACGGTGTCGAGCGCGAGGTCGCTGCCCGCGACCAGCCCGTCGCAGCCGAGCAGGAGGTCGGCGGCGCCCTCGTTGAGGCGCACCGCCTGGATGTCGTCGGCCCGCGCGGCGACGCGCAGGTGCGAGGTGACCGCCCCGCCCTTCTGCGCCATGCCGAACTGGTCCACGGAGGAGCAGGCCCGGCCCTCGAGGTGCGCGGCCATGGTGATCATGGCGCCGACCGTCACCACGCCGGTGCCGCCGATGCCGGTGACGAGAATGCCGTAGGGGCGTCCTTCGAGCGAGGGCGGCGAGGGCTCGGGGAGGTCCCGCAGGTGATCGGGAACGCTGCCCCCCGCCGCGACCCGGCGCGGCTTGGCCCCGTGCACGGTGACGAAGCTCGGACAGAAGCCTTCCGAGCAGGTGAAGTCCTTGTTGCAGGACGACTGGTCGATGCGGCGCTTGCGCCCGAACTCCGTGTCGAGCGGCACCACCGACAGACAGTTGGACTTCGCGCCGCAGTCGCCGCAGCCTTCGCACACCCGCTCGTTGATGAAGACCCGCCGCGGCGGGTCCGGCATCTTGCCGCGCTTGCGCCGCCGGCGCTTCTCGGCCGCGCAAGTCTGATCGTAGATGAGCACGCTCACTCCCGGGCAATCGCGCAGCTCCCTCTGCACCCGGTCCAGCGCGCGGCGGGGCTCGATCCGGGTTCCCGCGGCAAAACCGTCCCGCGCGCCCGCGTACTTCTCCGGCTCCTCGCTCACCACCACGATCCGCTGCACGCCCTCCGCCCGCACCTGCCGCGAGATCCGCATGGGGTCGAGCGGGCCGTCCACGGGCTGGCCTCCCGTCATCGCCACCGCATCGTTGTAGAGGATCTTGTAGGTGATGTTGACGCCGGCGGCGATGCAGGCCCGGATCGCGAGCAGGCCACAGTGGTAGTAGGTGCCGTCCCCGAGGTTCTGGAACACGTGGGGCGTGGCGACGAAGGGCGCCTGTCCGATCCAGGTCGCGCCCTCCCCGCCCATCTGGGTGTGGGTGAAGTTGTCGCGCTCCATGTAGGTCGCCATGTAGTGGCAGCCGACCCCGCCGTGGGCCCGGCTGTCGCGCGGGACGCGGGTGGAGCGGTTGTGGGGGCAGCCCGAGCAGAACCAGGGCAGACGGGTGACGTTGAGCGCGCTCCGGGACCGCCGCTCGGCCTCCTTGGCATCGAGGAAGGCGAGGCGCTCCCGCATGCGCGCGCTGCGGTGGAAGCGGCCGATGCTGCGCGCGAGCGCACGCGTGATGGCGTCCACCGAGAGCTCGCCCAGCTCGCTCAGCAGAGGCTCGCCGTGCTCGTCGCGGCGCCCGATCACCCGCGGCCGCCGGCCATCGGGCAACGCGTAGAGCGCGTCCTTGACCTGCGTCTCGATGACGCGGCGCTTCTCCTCGACCACCAGCACTTCGTCCAGGCCCTCCGCGAACGCGCGCAGGCCCTCGAGGTCGGCGGGATGGGGCATCGCCACCTTGAGCACCCTGATTCCAAGGGCGCTCGAGGCCGCCTCGTCGAGCCCCAGGTCGCGCAGCGCCTGCATCACGTCCAGCGCCGCCTTGCCGCTCGACACGATTCCGAGGCGTGCTTCCCGGGCGTCCACGAGCCGGCGGTCGAGGCGGTTCGCCCGCGCGAAGGCGAGCGCGGCCCCCATCTTGGCGCGGCGCAGCCGCGGCTCCTGGCCGGTCCAGGGATCGGGCAGCCGGATGTGCACGCCGTCGGGCGGGAGCTCGAAGTCCTCGGGCTCCACGATGGGCGGCCAGTCGGGATCGTCGATGACGATCGACACCGCGGCATCGAGGGTGTCGGCCACCGTCTTGAACCCCACCCAGGCGCCGCAGAAGCGCGAGAGCGCGAAGCCGTAGAGGCCGTACTCGAGGATCTCCCGGACGCTCGCGGGATAGAGCACCGGCATCATGAGGTCCACGAAGGTCGGCTCGCTCGTCGCGGGCACGTCGGAGGACTTCATGCCGTGGTCGTCGCCCACCACCGCGAGCACCCCGCCGTGACGCGACGTACCGGCGAGGTTGGCGTGACGGATCGCATCGACGCTGCGGTCGAGGCCCGGCCCCTTGCCGTACCAGATCGCGAACACGCCGTCGAAGCGCGCCCCGGGGAAGAGACCGATCTGCTGGGTGCCCCAGCACGCGGTGGCGGCGAGGTCCTCGTTCACCGCGGGCTGGAAACGGATGTCGGCCCGGTCCAGAAAGCGTTGCGCGCGCCACAGCTCCTTGTCCGCGTTGTGCATCGGCGAGCCGCGGTAGCCGGAGATGAAGCAGCCGGTGTTCCGCCCCGCACGCCGGTCGCGCGCCTTCTGCATCAGCGCGAGGCGCACCAGGGCCTGGCTGCCGGTGAGGTAGAGGGGGCCGCTGTCGCGTTCGTAGCGATCGTCGAGGCTCGCGGCGGCGAGTACGGTCACGCCGGTACCTCCATGCGCTTGGCCACCTCTTCGTACATCACCTCGGTCGCCCCGCCGCCGACGAGATGGGCGCGGGTATCGCGGGCCATGCGTTCGATCGCGCTCTCGCGCATGAACCCGAAGGCGCCGTGGAAACGCTGGCAGGCGAGGACCACGTCGTTCACGAGCTCTCCCCCCCAGGCCTTGGCCATCGACACCTGCGCCACGCAGTCTACCCCCCGGGTGTCGAGCCACGCGGTGTGGTAGACGAGCTGGCGCAACCCCTCGACCCGCGCGCTCAGGGCGGCGAGGCGCTGGCGCACCGCCTGGCGGTCCCACAGCGTGCCGCCGAACGCCTTGCGCTCCCGCGTGTACCCGAGTGTCAGCTCGATCGCCTTGCTCGCCTCGCCGACGTTGATCGCGGCCGCGACCAGGCGCTCGTTCTGGAAGTTCTTCATGATCTCGTAGAAGCCCCGGTGCTCCTCTCCGAGCAGGGCATCGGCGGGCAGGCGCGCGTCCTCGAAGACGAGCTCCGCGGTGTCGGAGCAGAGCCAGCCCATCTTGTCGAGCTGGCGCGCGACGCGGAATCCGGGGGTGTCGCGCTCGACGATGAACATCGAGGTGCCCCGCGAGGGCTTCGCCTCCGGGTCGGTCCGCGCGGCGACGAAGAGCAGGTTCGCGTGCACGCCGTTGGTGATGTACACCTTGGAGCCGTTCAGCACCCAGCCGTTTCCCTCCCGCCGGGCGCGGGTCCGGATCCCCTGTACGTCCGAGCCGGCATCGGGCTCGGTCACCGCCACCGCGGTCACGATGTCGCCGGAAACGATGCCCGGGACGTAGCGCGCGAGCTGGTCGTCGCGGCCGGAGTTGATGAGGTGGGGAGAAGCCATGTCGGTGTGCACCAGCACCGCGATCGCGAACCCGCTGTAGGTGGAGCGCCCGAGCTCCTCGGCGAGCACCACCGAGGCGAGCGCGTCGAGCCCGCTGCCGCCGTGCTCGACCGGACAGCGCATGCCGAGCACTCCGAGCTCTCCGAGCTTGCGGAACACCTCCCGGGGGATCCTGCCCACCGCCTCCCAGTCGCCGGCATGCGGGAGGACTTCTCGTTCGACGAAACGCCGCACCTGCTCGCGCAGCATGCGGTGCTCGTCTCCGACATGGACGGAATCGTGCACCTCGGGCCTCTCGCGGGCGGAGCTCGCCGCTCCACCGACATTCTAGCCCGCATTGCTCATCGAGCTTCGTGAGCTGCGGGCGTCGAGACGCCCTGGATCGCGGGCGCTGCGGCCGGCTCAGGCCTGCTCGATCTCGATGAGGGTCCCGCAGAAGTCCTTGGGATGGAGGAAGAGCACGGGCTTGCCGTGCGCCCCGATGCGCGGCTCTCCGTCGCCGAGCACACGTGCCCCGGCCGCGGCGAGGCGGTCGCGGGCCGCGAGGATGTCGTCGACCTCGTAGCAGAGGTGATGGGTGCCGCCCTCGGGATGGCGGGACAGGAACGCGGCGATCGGCGAGCGCTCGCCGAGCGGCTCCAGCAGCTCGACCTTCGCATTGGGCAGCTCCACGAACACCGTGGTCACCCCGTGCTCGGGCAGGGGCACGGGCTCGCTCACGGTGGCGCCCAGGGTGTCCCGGTACACCGCGGCCGCCCTCTCGAGGTCGGGCACCGCGATCGCCACGTGATTCAGCCGGCCGATCATGTCTTGCGTTCCTCCGCCTCGCGCCACGACTCGATGCGCGTGGCGGATGTCGAATGGCGGTCCCTTCGTGCCAGGGCTCTTCAACAGGGCTCTTCAACAGGGCTCTTCAAC
>CAYFYD010000194.1:0-7540 GCA_964347195.1 uncultured Ectothiorhodospiraceae bacterium | reverse complement strand
AAGGGGCACGGGGATGACGGGTTCGGATGCCCGGACGAGCGCCCGACGTCGACTTCTGAATGGTCCTGGCCCCTGACGTCTCCGCCTGGATCGGACCCCTCCCCCCGGGTAGACTCACGGGTTCGTCGAAACAACTCCGAGGTGCCGGCAGTGGCACGAATCACGGTCGAAGACTGTCTGGAAAACGTCGACAATCGCTTTCAGCTCGTGCTGATCGCGACCAAGCGGGCGCGGCAGATTGTGGCCGGATCCGCCATCCTGGTCGATGAAGAGAACGACAAGCCGACGGTGCTCGCACTGCGCGAGGTGGCGGCAGGCAAGATCGATTCGAGCATCCTGGACGAGGAACCCGAGGAAGCGCTCGAAGAGGAAGACACCGAAGATGCAGGCGCGATACCCGGTCCCTGAGCCCCATGTTTCTCATCAGCGACCTTTGCGGTCTTGCTGAGGACTACCTCGCCCGGGAACAGATCAAGGAGATCTACCGCGCCTATCTCTTCGGCTCGCGCGCGCACGAAGGCCAGCACCGGGCCTCCGGAGAGCCCTACATTCAGCACCCGCTCGAGGTGGCGCGCATCCTCACCGAGATGCGCCTCGACGCGCCGACCATCGTCGCTGCAATCCTCCACGACGTCATCGAGGACACTCAGACCGCCAAGGCCCACATCGTCCAGGACTTCGGCGAGGAAGTCGCAGAGCTGGTGGACGGGGTCAGCAAGCTCACCCACCTGACCTTTCGGAGCAAGGCGGAGGCCCAAGCGGAGAACTTCCGCAAGATGTTGCTCGCGATGTCCCGCGACATCCGGGTCATCCTGATCAAGCTCGCGGACCGGCTGCACAACATGCGCACCCTTTCCGCGCTCGAACCGCGCAAGCGACGTCTCGTTGCGAGGGAGACCCTGGACATCTACGCGCCGATCGCCAACCGCGTCGGACTCAACCGGATCTGCGTCGAGCTGGAAAACCGCGGGTTCGAGGCCCTGTATCCGCGCCGGTACCGGGTGCTCTCGGCACGGCTGAAGCGTGCCCAACGGCACCGCAAGCAGGCGGTCAGGAGGGTGGAGGACGGCGTGCGGCGGCGGCTGCGCCAGGAAGGGCTCGCCGCCAAGGTGTACGGCCGCGAGAGGCATCTCTACAACCTCTACCTCAAGATGCGCGACAAGGGACTCTCTCTGTCCGAAGTGCTCGATGTCCACGCGTTTCGCATCACGGTGGAGAGCGCCGACACCTGCTATCGCGTCCTCGGCGTCCTCCACAGCCTGTACAAGCCGGTGCCGGGCAAGTTCAAGGACTACATCGCCCTTCCCAAGCCGAACGGCTATCAGTCGCTGCACACGATGCTCTTCGGTCCTTTCGGCGCCCCGATCGAGTTCCAGATCCGGACGCGCGCGATGGATGCGGTGGCGGAGACCGGCATCGCCGCCCACTGGATCCACGAGTCCGGCCGCGCCGGGACCAGCGCCGCCGAGAAGCACACCCGGGAGTGGATCAAGGGGCTCCTGGAGATCCAGACCCAGGCCGGAGACTCCATCGAGTTCCTGGAGAACGTGAAGGTCGACCTCTTTCCCAAGGAGATCTACGTCTATACACCGGCCGGCGACATCCTGGCGCTGCCACGCGGCGCGAGCCCCGTGGACCTCGCCTACGCGGTGCACACCGAAGTCGGCAACACATGCGTCGCCGCCCGCGTGGACGGACACGAAGTGCCGCTGCACTCCGTGCTCGCCAACGGTCAGACGGTGGAGGTGGTGACCGACCCTCACGGTCGCCCGAACGCCAACTGGCTCGACTTCGTGGTCACCGGCAAGGCCCGAGCCGGCGTTCGCAGCTATCTCAAGCGCCTGCGGACGGAGGAGGCGGTGAAGCTCGGGCGCCGCCTGCTCGAGCGCTCGCTGGCCTTCGGATCGCCCGGTCTCGACGCAGTTCCCCCCGAGCGGCTCGCCCGGGTCCTCGAAGAGCTGCAGGTCGCTTCCCTCGACGGGTTGCTGGAAGAGATCGGGCTGGGCAAACGCCTCGCCCCCCTGGTAGCCCGGCGTCTCGCCCCCGGCCGCGACGGGCACGAGTCGGGCCGGACCGGGAGCGAGCACCCTTTCTACATCCGGGGGTCGGAAGGCATGGTGATCAGCTTCGGAAAGTGCTGCTATCCCATTCCGGGAGACGCCATCATCGGCCACGTGAGCGCAGGGCGCGGACTGGTCATCCACGTCAGCGGCTGCCGCAACGTGCGGGAGCACGCGGGCCGCCCGGAGGACTGGGTGGACGTCGCCTGGGAGAGCGGCATCGACGGCGAGTTTCCGGTCGAGATCCGGGTCGACGTCGCCAACCGCAAGGGCATGCTCGCGACCATCGCCGCCGCGATCGCGGAGCGCGACGCCAACATCGAGAACGTGTCCATGGAGAACCGGGACGGTCTCACCGCAACGCTCGACTTCGTGATCAACGTGAGGGACCGCCTGCATCTCGCCCGGATCATCCGGCACCTCCGCAACCTCGGCGAGGCATCCCGCATCGCCCGGGGGGGCGAGGTGCGCCGACGCCGTGCCTCCTCCCGTCGTCGCTTCGATCTCGTGAGCCGAGTCGCATGAGGGACCCCGCATGACCAGACAGAGCATCAGCACCTCTCGCGCACCCGCGGCCATCGGCCCCTACTCGCAGGCGGTGCGCGCCGGCGACACCGTCTACCTCTCCGGCCAGATCCCCCTCGTTCCCTCCACCATGGAGCTCGCCGAAGACATCCGCTCGCAGATCCGTCAGGTCTTCGAGAACCTGTCGGCAGTGGCGACGGCGGCCGGCGGCAGCCTGTCGCAGGTGGTCAAGCTGAGCGTTTACCTGACGGACCTCGACGACTTCGCGACCGTCAACGAGGTGATGAGCCGCTACTTCGAGCCGCCCTACCCGGCCCGCGCCGCGATCGGGGTCGCCGCTCTGCCGAAGGGCGCCTCGATCGAGGTCGAGGGCGTGATGGTCCTCCAGCCCGCATTGCTCACCGAGCTTCGTAGCGAGGGCGTCGAGGCGCCGCGCTGAGCGGGTGCACGGACCGAGAGACGTGTGCGAGCAAGCCACGCATGGCTTGCCCGGCCGGCAAGCGAAGCAGGGAGTGCGCAGCGTTGCAGGTAGTGGTGACTGTGTCGAAGCGGCTCGAGGGAGTACGCCCACTCAGCGTGAGGGGATCGGCGTCCGCAACAGGAGGTCGGCGAGCAATGCGGGCTAACGCTCGCGCCGGCGCTGCATTCGTGGCATGACGGTGCGCCGGACTCCCGGAACGGACGTGGACACGCCCCCCTTCGCGCGTCCTCTGCCGCTGCGCGACTACGCGCGGCTGATGCGCCTGGATCGACCGATCGGGTCCCTTCTGCTGCTGTGGCCGACCCTGTGGGCGCTGTGGATCGCGGCCGACGGTCCGCCCGCGCCCGGCATCCTGGCCGTCTTCGTGCTCGGCGTGCTGTTGACCCGGTCCGCGGGCTGCGTGATCAACGACTTCGCCGACCGGGAGCTCGATGCCCGGGTCACGCGCACCCGGGATCGGCCACTGGCGGCGGGACGGGTGTCCCCGCGGGAAGCCATCGCGCTGTTCCTCGTCCTGATGCTCGCCGCGTTCGCGCTGGTGCTGCTGCTCAATCGCCTGACCGTGATGCTCTCCTTGGTGGGGGCGGCGCTCGCGCTCACCTACCCCTTCGTCAAGCGCTTCACCCACCTGCCGCAGGTGCACCTCGGACTCGCCTTCGGGTGGGCGGTGCCGATGGCCTTCGCCGCCCAGCAGGACACGGTGCCCCCGATCGGCTGGCTGCTGATGAGCGCCGCGGTGGTGTGGGCGGTGGTCTACGACACCATGTACGCGATGGTCGACCGCGAGGACGACCTCCTCGCCGGCGCGAAGTCCACCGCCATTCTCTTCGGCGACCTCGACCGCGTCTTCATCGGGGTGTTTCAGGCTCTGGTGCTCGTCGCGCTGCTCCTGGTGGGGTGGCGTGCGGAGCTGGGCCTCCCCTGGCATGCGGGGCTCGGCGCCGCCGCCTGCCTGTTCGTCTACCAGCAGCACCTGATTCGCGAACGCGCTCCCGCGGAGTGCTTCCGGGCTTTCCTCAACAACAACTGGTTCGGTGGATGCGTCTTCGTCGGGATCGCGCTCGACTACTGGGCGCGCTGATCGGAGCTCCATCGTTCATCGCCGCCGGCACGAAGCCCATGCCCATCGAAGCCCTGAGCGCCATCACCCTCTCCGTACGCGACATGGCCCGGGCGGTCGCTTTCTACGAAGCGCTCGGCTTCGAGCGCATCTACGGCGGGGAGTCCGCCGCCTTCACGAGCTTCCGCGCCGGAAGCGGATACCTCAACCTGAGCGGCGAGTCCCGGCACCCGGGCCCGTCGTGGTGGGGACGCGTGATCTTTCACGTGTCCGACGTCGACGAGACCTACCACCGGGCGCTCGCCGCGGGCTTCGGGCCGGAAGCCCCGCCCCGCGACGCGGAGTGGGGCGAACGGTACTTCCATCTCCGCGATCCGGACGGCCACGAGTTGAGCTTCGCCCACCCTCTGGATCGATGAGGCGTGTTTCGCCGCAGAAGGGGCGTCCTCCCCGCCCGCGACCCGCGGTCTGAATCTCGGCCAGACAGACGCGGGACCGCAACAGCGCGCCGCAGCGCGCCACGTCGAGGAGATCCGGTCGAGGAGTCGCTTGAAAAAACCCGACCCGGTCCCATCCTTCCCGGCACACGGCAACACGCCGAATCGAATCGACCTGGAGGAAAGGGAAAATGTTGATCGGATACGAACCTCTGAACGCCATGCGGCAGATCCGTGACGAGATGAACCGCGCCTTCGGCAACGCACTCCCCGCGAGCGAGGGAAGCGCCCGGATCACCCGCGCCTGGACGCCCGCGGTGGACATCAGGGAGAACGGCAACGGATTCGTCATCTCCGCCGACCTGCCCGGAGTCGAGCCGGACGACATCGAGGTGACGATGGAAGGCGGCACGCTCACCATCAGGGGCGATCGAAAGATCGAGACCAGGGACGAGCACGACGACGGCTATCGCCGGGTCGAGCGGCGGCGCGGAAGCTTCCTGCGACGCTTCACGCTGCCCGAGGTCGCCGACGCGGAGAGGGTCTCCGCCCGGGGAAAGGACGGTGTGCTCGAGGTCACCATCCCGAAGAAGGCCGCGCTCACCCCGAAGCGCATCCCCATCGCAGCCTGATTGACGCCGCGGCGCGCGGCCGCCACCCGGCTCATCGCGGGCAAGGTCCGCGATGAGCCGCAACCTGTCCCCACGTACCCCTCTCGCCGCGGACGGACAACGCAGTACGCGGCGAGAGGGCGTCCGAGGGCGGCGCGCCCTTCGAATCGGTCAGGACGCCTCGCAGGCCATCACCGCGAGTCCCTCGAGCGCCAGTGCGGGCGCGGGGACCGCCTCGTGTGCCATCAGCCCGCGAACCTCCTCCGCGTCCCCGCCGCTCAGCAGGCATTCGGCGCCGGGACTGCCCGACTCCCGGAGCTCCGCGAAGAGGCGGTCCACGGTGCAGGCGGCGGCGAGCGCGGTGCCGGTGGCGACGGCGTCCGGCGTGTTGTCGGGAAGAGCGGTCACCTGGCCCGACGCGGGCGCGATGAGCGCGGTGTTCTCGGTGAGCGAACGCCGCATGAGCGCCACGCCGGGCATGATGACGCCGCCGAGGTGTCGGCCCGTCCCGTCGAGCAGGTCCACGGTGACGGCGGTGCCGCAGCTCACCACGCATGCGCCCCGCGGACTGCGGCGACGGGCCGCGACCAGCATCGCCCAGCGGTCCGCGCCCATCGACTCCGGGGCCGCATAGGCGCATCGCACGCCCCACCCTCCCCGGCGCGCGGGCATCCACTCCGGGGTCAAGGACCACAGCTTTCCCACGCACGCCTCGAGGCTCCCGTCAACCACGGACGATGCGACCGAACAGGCGACGACCCGCCCCACCTCTCCGAGGGAGGCGAGGCTTCGCTCCAGCGCGGCCGTGACCTCTTCGCCCCGATGCTCGACCGCCCCTCGTTGCCGGAGCCGGCCGCAACCCGAAGTGAGCGCCCACTTGACGCGGGTGTTGCCGATGTCGCAGAGCAGCATCATGCCGCGGACCGAACGCTCACTTCCCCGGACAGGATCGCGGAGCGCCGTCCTCCCGCCTCGACGATCAGCGCCCCCCTCTCGTCGAGCCCCCTCCCGGTCCCCCGGAGCTCTCCTCCCGCCTGCACTATGCGCAGCTCGCGACCTTCGAGCAGGTCCCGGGCCCGGTACTCCCGGCGGAAGGGCCCGAACCCCTCCTCCAAGTACCTCTGCACCGCGTCGACGACCCGGTCGATGACCCGCGCCGCGACCCGATTGCGGCTCGGCGTGCGTCCCAGCGCGCGATGGAGATCGGTCCAGGGCTGGTCGATGCTTCGTGCCGCCCGCTCGTCCAGCCGGACGTTGATGCCGATGCCGGCGACGAGCACGCTTCGTTCCCGTCGGTCCTGGCCGAGCTCGAGCAGGATGCCGCACACTTTGCGTTCTCCCACGAGCACGTCGTTCGGCCACTTGAGGCCGAGACCGTCGACCCCTTCCATCTCGAGCGCGCGAGCGACCGCCACGGCGAGCGCCGGACTCAGTCCCGGCAGGTCCGTGGGAGGGACCGCTACCGGCCACAGCAGCGAGAGGAGCACGTTGCCGCCGGGCATGGAGAAGAAGGGACGTCCTCCCCGCCCGCGACCCGCGGTCTGAACCTCGGCCAGACAGGCGCGGGGCCGCGACACCGCACCGCCTCGGGCCACATCGAGGAGGTGCTGGTTCGTCGAGCCGACCTCGAAGAGCACGTCGAGCGCGGCGAGCGAAGGGCGGGAACGCGGGCCGAGTCGGGCGAGCACCGCGTCGCGGTCGAGGACTTCGATCCTCGGGCGCACCCCCACCCTCCCGTCGGCGAGCGACTCCACCCCCAGACCGCGGGCGCGCAAGGCTTTGATAGCTTCATCGATCGACGGAAGGTCGACGCCGAGCTCCCGGGCGAGCGAAGCGACCGGGAGGAAATCGCCACCCGCGAGCCGGCGAAGCACTTCGAGCTGCGGTGACATCAAGCGGTCTCGGCAGGCACAGGAACATTCATCTCGGCGGGCACAGGAACATTCAAAAGTCGACCTGATTACGTACGAAGCTCAGCTTTCGACCGCCGGGCCGCGGATCCCCGAGCTCTGCCGGGACACTGCGACCCCTCCGGCGGGCGGGTCCTCTCGTGCTCGCCCGCGGGCTTCCGCGCTCGGTCCCTCTGTGGTTTTCGTTGAGGAAGGGAAAGATGTTCGTCCTCGTGCTCGCCGGCGGGCTTCCGCACTCGGTCCCTTGGCGGGTCCGAAGCCGGGCTGAGGATGGTGCGTAATCAGGAAAGTCGATGTCGGGGCTCGTCCGGGCATCCGTACCCGTCATTCCCGCGCCTCCTCCCGTCATTCCCGCACCACCCCGCCTCGACGACGTGCTGAACTACGCGCCGGACGAACGTCATTCCCGCACCACCTCCCTCATTCCTGCGCCACTGGACCCTGACTATGACTCCA
>CAYFYD010000193.1:0-7581 GCA_964347195.1 uncultured Ectothiorhodospiraceae bacterium | reverse complement strand
CCGTCATTCCCGCGGAAGCGGGAATCCACGTGCATGTACCCTGACCGAACACGGACGGAAGCCGCCGGGGCTCCCTTCGTCGCCGGCCCGTAGCGCGGACTCGGCCGTTGCGGGTCGCGCATTGCCTGCAGAGAGGAATCCATGATCGATCAACTGCTCGACGCCATGCCCTTTCGCTGCATCGGACCGCCGCGGGGCGGCCGGGTGGTGGCCGTGGCCGGCCACCCTCACGAAGCGGCCGTGTTCTATTTCGGCGCGGTGGCGGGAGGCATCTGGAAGACCGAGGACGCGGGCACCACCTGGCAGAACGTGAGCGACGGCTATCTCGGGACTTCCTCGGTCGGAGCGCTCGCGGTGTCGGAGTCCGAGCCCGGCATCATCTACGCGGGCATGGGGGAGAGCACGATCCGCACCGATGTCTCCCACGGCGACGGGGTATACCGGTCGAGCGACGGCGGGCGGAGCTGGGTCCACGTGGGCCTCTCCGACACCCGGCACATCAGCGAGATCCGCATTCACCCCCGCGACCCGGACCGCGTGTACGTCGCCGCGCTCGGACACGCTTTCGGGCCGAACCCGGAACGCGGCGTGTACCGCTCGAATGACGGAGGCGCGCACTGGGAACGGGTGCTCGGAGCGAGCGACCGGGCCGGCGCGGCGGACCTCGCGCTCGACGCGCACTGCCCGGACCTGCTCTACGCGAGCCTGTGGGAGGCGCACCGCAACTTCTGGGAGCTGTCGAGCGGCGGCCCGGGGAGCGGTCTGTGGCGTTCGAGCGACGGCGGCGACACCTGGACCGACCTGCGCTCCCGGCTGCCCCTGCCGGACTCGGCCCTCCTCGGCAAGATCGGCGTCTCCGCCTCCGCGGCGCGCTCCGGCCGGGTGTGGGCGCTGATCGAGTCGGACGCCGAGCCCGGGCTCTACCGCTCCGACGACTTCGGGGAGACCTGGACCCTCGCGAGCGCACGCCAGGACCTCCGCTACCGTCCCTGGTACTACATGCACGTGTTCGCGGACCCGCAGGACGAGGACACCGTCTACGTCTGCAACTTGCAGATGTGGAAGTCGAGCGACGCGGGCGCGCACTTCACGAAGATGTCCACCCCGCACGGGGACAACCACGACTTGTGGATCGACCCGCGCGACAACCGCCGCATGATCCAGAGCAACGACGGCGGCGCCAACGTCTCCTTCAACGCCGGCGCTTCCTGGAGCTCGATCCACAACCAGCTCACGGCGCAGCTCTACACTGTCGATACCGACGGGCGCCGGCCCCACTATTTCGTGTACGGCACCCAGCAGGACAACTCGAGCATCGGCGTGCCGTCGGGCGCCAACGACGGCGCCATCACCTGGGCCGACTGCCGGATCGCGGGCACCGGCGAGAGCGGCTACGTGGCGGTCAAGCCCGGCGACCCCGACGTGGTCTACATCGGGGCGATCGGCAGCTCGCCCGGCGGACAGGGGGCCCTGCAGCGCTACGACCATCGCACCGGGCAGATCCGCCTCGTCAACGTCTGGCCGGAGCACCACGGCGGGATGGGAGCGGGCGAGCTCAAGTACCGTTTCGGGTGGACCTACCCCATCCGCTTCTCCCCCCACGACCCCGACGTGCTCCATGTCGGCGGGAACCGGGTGTTCCGGAGCCGCGACGAGGGCCACACCTGGGAGGCGATCAGCCCCGATCTGACCCGGGCCGCCGGCGACAAGCTCGGGCCCTCCGGGGGGCCGATCACCCTGGACACGAGCGGTGCCGAGCACTACGGCACCCTCCACACGCTGGAGGAGTCGCCCCACGAACCGGGCGTCCTGTGGGCGGGCTCCGACGACGGGCTCGTGCACCTGTCCCGCGACGGCGGCGCGAGCTGGCGCGACGTGACGCCGCCCGAGCTGCCGGAGTGGGCCTTCATCCGCAACGTCGAGCCTTCGCCCCACGACCCGGCCGCGCTCTACGTCGCCGCCACCCGCTACAAGCTCGACGATACCGCTCCCTACATCTTCAAGACCTGCGACTACGGGGAGACCTGGCGGGCGATCGCCGGCGCCGGCGAGACGTCGATTCCCGCCCACGACTTCGTCCGGGTGGTCCGGGCGGACCCGCGCTGTGCCGGAGTGCTCTACGCCGGCACCGAGACCGGGCTCCACGTGTCGCTCGACGACGGCGCATCGTGGCGGCGCTGGCGCTCCAACTTCCCGGTGGTGCCGGTCTACGACCTCGAGGTGGAGGGCGACGAGCTGGTGCTCGCCACCCACGGACGTTCGTTCTGGATACTCGACGACCTCACCCCGCTTCGCCGCGTCGCGGCCGGAGCCGCGGCCGGCGAGCGCTCCGTGTTCCATTCGCCCGAGCGGGGATTCCGCTGGCCCTCGGATTCCGGTGGGGACCCCGAAGCCGGCGGCGGCGCCGCGTTCCTGTTCCCTCCCCGGCCGGCATGGCGCCTGCTGCCGGGGGTGATGGACTTCATCACCGGCACCGAGGGCAAGGACTACAGCATCGGGCTCGGCAAGGCGGCCACCCATGTCTCGACCCGCAACGAGACGGGCCAGGTCGAGCGCCGCTTCCTCGACGCGGGGGAGGCGGCCCCGGTGGGAGCCGTCGTCTACTACTGCCTTCCCGAGGACCTGCGGGTGGACGCGGCGGAGAGCGCGCAGGCCGCTTCCCTCTCCATCCACGATGCCGGCGGCAAGCTGGTCCGCGAGTTCTTCCCCAAGCCCGCCGGCTACGACAAGTGGAGCGACGCGGACAAGGCGCTCGATCCCGGGCCGTGGATGCCGGCGCGGGCGGGCGTCAACCGCTTCGTCTGGGACCTGCGCCATCCCGCCGCCGCGCGCCTGCGCGGCAACCGGACCGGAGAAGAAGCTTTCCGCGGCCCCCTCGCGCTGCCGGGCACCTACGAGGTGCGCCTGCAGGTCGGGGACCGGAGGCTCGCCGAGACCTTCGAGGTCGTGAACGACCCCCGTTCCCCGGCGGGTCTCGACGCGCTCCGGGAGCAGCTCGATTGCCTGCTCGCGATCCGGGACAAGCTCTCCGCGCTCTACGCCGGGGTCGAGCGCATCCGGGAAACGGACGGTGAGTTCGAGCGCTGGTGCACACGCCTGGAGAAAGGCGGCCATGAGGAAGCGGCGCGGGCGGGACGCGCGCTCCGCGACGCCCTGGCCGCAGTGGAAGGGGTCCTGATCCTTCCCGGCGACCAGGCCGACTCCGTCGGGCTGCACCACCGGGTGCGCCTGAACGCGGCGCTCGCCTCCGTCATCGGGGTCATCGACGCCGCGGACGCCCGCCCTCCCGTCGCGGCCCGGGCGCTGGCCGAGGAGTACATGGCCGCGATCGACGCGCAGCTCGAACGCCTCGATCGACTCCTCACCGAGGACCTCGGCGAGTTCAACCGGATGGTGCTGGAGGCGGGCCTGCCTCCCGTCTCCACGCTCTGAGGCGCTCGATCCTCCCGCCACGCCTCGCGGTTCCCCTTCGCGAGCGTCCTCACGCTCCGTGCATGGCGCTCACGATAATCGGCCCTCGCCCACATTCGATGCGAACGTGCGCGCGCTTTCGTTACAGAATCGGCCGCAGTGCCGTCCGGCCATCGCGAGAACGTACGTGGATTGCCGTCCCGGTACGGCGAGCGTCCGCCGGATGTCCGCCCTGGCCGCGAGCCGGGGTCGATGCCGCCGCCCGCCGGCGCTCCACTTCGGATCACGCCGCGGCCTGTCGCTTGCGCAGGTCGAGGCCGCCGAACAGCAGCGCGCCCACGCCGAAGGCGGTGGCCACCAGTACCGCGAGGGCGCCGACCACGGGCACCAACGCAACCAGGCCGAGCACCAGCAGGCCGCAGGCGCTCGCGCCCACGCGCTTCCACGCCGTGGCGCTCAGATCGCGCTTGAACCACGCGAACAGCCTCCTGCCGACGCCGTACGCGACGCCGAAGAAGCCGAGGGTCGCAGCGAGCGCGTAGCATCCCGCGAGCAAGAGCGCGAGCGGGAGTCCGACCCCGCTGACCTTGAGCAGCACCACCAGCACGGGGCCGGCGAGCAGCACCGCGAGCCCGAGACCGAGGGCTTTCCACCGCTTCTCCCGCATGCGTGCGTCGAGCGCGGGAAACAGGGTCGGCGCGACGAACACGAGGCAGGCCGCAACCAGGATCAATCCGAGGACGAGCACCAGAAGGGAGGCGCCGGCCACGGCATGAATGCCGCCGAAGCGCTCGCGCATCCGCTCCGATTGGACGAATGTGATATCGCCGCTCACCTGCCCGTCGTCCAGCTCGATCGCCTCCGGGCTGTGGTAGACGAGATCGCCGTCGATGCGAGCGGAGGGCAGCACGCTGATGGTTTCGGCCGCGATGTGAACGTTGCCCGCGACGGTGCCGGCGACCACGACGCGTCGCGCGCCGGCGCGCAAGTTGCCGTCGATCCGTCCGCCCACGTGCACGGTGCCCGCGCCGATCAACGCCTTGCCTTTTATGTGCGCGCCGTCGCGGAGCTCGATTTCAGCACCGCCGATGATGAGGTCCCCGTCCACGACATCGTGCACCGCTATTTCTCGGCCCAACGCGAATGCGTCGCCGCCCGCCGCAGCTTCGAGATCGAGGCGCTCGCCGGCGAGCACCACGCCCTCACCCACCTCGCCTTGCACGTGAATCCGCCGACCGGCCGCGAGCACACTGCCGCGCACCGCCTTGCCGAGCGAGAGAGCGTACCCGGCCGCGAAGACATCGCCGGATACGCTCCCATCGACGTCTATCTCACCGCCCGCCACGAAGAGATCCTTGGCCAGTCGACCTTCGACCCTCACCTCGTCACCGTTGACGAGCAGATCCTCGGCAAAGTCTCCTCGCTTGACGACTGCGCGCTTTTCATCGGCCGTCGCGGTCACTACGCCGGTCGAGCCCAATGCGCTCATGCTCGCCGCGAGCACCCATCCGAACCAGGGTTGTCTGTTCATGTTCACTCCTTCTGCGCCAAGCCGGGATCGCCTTCCGCCGATGCCTCGAAGGGCTCGGCGCCGATCAACCAGAAGATGAGCTCCCGTGGCGGAGAAGCCGCCGCCTCGCCGATGGTGCGAAACGGCTCGACCGACACGCTGAGCAATATGCCAAAGTCTTTCCACCGCTCAGGCCGCCTCGGGGAGATTGCCACGCTCCGAGCCAGCGGGCGGAACACCGGGACGACGTGGTCGTTGGTCTAGATTGGATGGTCACACCGGTCCGTCCGCTTGGTGTGGTGTCCCGGAAAGATGTATCCGAAATGTCGATGCCTTCATGGAGACTGGAGCGGCGTATTCCGCCCGTCATTCCCGCGAAAGCTTGCCCTCGACCCCGGTCGGGGGCGGGGATCCAGAGCCTCTCCGGACCGATTCCGGGCGGTCTCACACCGGTTTCGCGGCCCTGGGCCCCCGCTCCCCGATCGGGGCCGGGGACAAGCTTCGCGGGGGTGGCGGCCAGGGAAATCCAGTCTTGTGCATGCGTATTTCCAGGACACGACACTAGTACGGCACTCCGACGGCCTGTGAAAGAAACTTGACGAATCTCGCGCCCTTGCGCGCAATTGCGGTGAAGCGTTCGAGGAAATCGGGTTGGCTCGCATCGGCATCGGGGAAGCTGGTGATGGCAACGAAATCCTTGCGCTCGAGCTCCCTGATCAGGGGATGCTCGGGATCGTAGCCCCGGGGCGGCCGCTCGAGGGACTCACCCATCAGCTCGAAGGTTCCACGGAATGCCGTGGCCCTCATGATGCGCGTCCATTCATCCGGCCGTTCGGCGATCGCGTCACGGATTCGGCCGAGCGCGTCCCTGTCCGGGCGCCAGATGCCGCAGCCGGCGAAGCAGGATTCGGGTTCGAGATGGAGATAGAAGCCGGGCGCGTGGGCATTTTTGCCAGCGGCATGGCGAAAGTGGGCGCCGACGTTCGTCTTGCAGGGAGTCTTGTCCCTGGAGAAACGGGTGTCGCGGTAGATCCGAAACAGCGAGCCGCCGTTCGGTCGCGGATCGGCAACAAAATGGGGGCTGATCCCACGGAGCGGCCCGGCGAACGCGCCGATGAAGTCGAGCATGGGATCGCGCACTTCGGCGTTGTAGCGCTCCTTGTTCGCTTCGAACCAGGACCGCTCGTTGTTGGCTTCGAGGTCCCGCAGAAAGTCAAAGAGCGCGGGCGTGATCGGTCGCAACGTCATGCTTTCTCCCCACACCGACGGCAAAGGCGTGTTGTTTGCCGTAGAAGGCGAAATCCCGCGTTAGCGCCTCAACCGGGGGAACGGAGCGGCGGTCCGCTGCCTTGGCGCACCGGTGCCACCTGCGAGGACCTTCTCGCCCTGCTCGCGCAAATGTCCCCGTGGCCCCACTTGCCGGTAGAGTGTCACCGGCTTGATGCCGAGCTCCCGGCCGCGCTGCTCGCAGTGTCTTCGAAGATCCGCTCTCAACCGGCCTCCTGCGGCGTATCGCGTTGCAGGTCGGGCGTCTGGTCATCGGTCGAGACGCGGGCGTAGCCGATGAGCACGGGGTACCATCGGGAGAACGGCGAAAAAGGGTATCGACCATACCATGGTTTCCGGGCGGACTTCGCAGACGGATGCGGCACGGGACGCGGGCATCGACGCCTGCACGACGCTCGCGACTGCGATCGACGCGGTCGGCAGCGGCTATCTCCTCGTCGTCACCGGTGCCGGGGTCAGCGTTGCGAGCGGCATCCCGACCTTCCGCGGTACCGACCCCGACGCCGTGTGGCATCGCGACGTCACCGAGCTCGGCACGAACCGGTACTTCGAGGAGGACCCCGCGGGGAGCTGGAGGTGGCACACGAGCCGCTTCGACACGGTGCTCGAGATGCAACCGAACCCCGCCCATGACGCGCTCGCGGCAATGGAGCGCTGGCAGGTCGCACGCGGAGGACGCTTCCTGCTCGTCACTCAGAACATTGACCCGCTCCACGAGCGCGCGGGCAGCGAGCGCTTGGTGAAGGTGCACGGCTCGGCCGACCGGGTACGCTGCTCGCGGCATGGCTGCGTCCATGGCGCCCCGAGCGGTTCGCTGCCGCGGGCCGGGATCGACGTGCGAGCGTTGCATGCCGATCCGGTGGCCGCCCATGTCCCGCGCTGCCCCGCCTGCGCTGCGCCGCTCCGCCCGCACGTGCTCTGGTTCGACGAGTACTACGACGGGCATCGGGACTACCGGTGGGACCGCGTGGCCGAAGCGGCGCAGGCGATGGATGTGTGCCTCTTCGCCGGCACTTCGTTCTCGGTCGGAGTGACCGAGCTCTTCCTCCACCGCGGGTTGACGGCGGGGCGGCCCCTGCTCGCCATCGATCCGGGGGCCGGTACCGTGCCGCACCGCCGCGTCACGCTGTTCCGCGAGCGCTCGGAGGTCCTGCTCCCCGCAGTCTGCGAGAGGCTCGGCGCGAACCTGGGCTGACCGGCCCGGACGTGCCGGAGGCCCCGAGCCGCGCCGGTCTCGTCGCGCGCTTCGTGCGCCGCGCGGACCGACCCGACCCGAACCAGGGACGGGCTCGACCGGTCGAAGGTCGTTTTCCCTGCAAGGCTCTTCAAAAGTCGGCTTGACGGCTTCAGACTCCGAGCTTCGGGATTGGTTG
>CAYFYD010000192.1:0-7592 GCA_964347195.1 uncultured Ectothiorhodospiraceae bacterium | reverse complement strand
CCAATCCCGAAGCTCGGAGTCTGAAGCCGTCAAGCCGACTTTTGAAGAGCCCTGCTTCTCCACCGGCGCGCCGCTTCGCGGTCGGGGTCGGGGACGAGCTTCGCGGGAATGACGGGAGGTGGCACGAGATTGACGGACCCGCGCGGCCCGGCTCGGGGCGTGCTCCGGTGCGTTACACTCGCGGGCCGGAGCGAGGCACAAGAGGCGAGACGATGGGCGCTGAAGCATGGTCAGTGATCGGGACGGGCGTTGCACTGCTCGGCGCTGGCGCGGTGGCGTATCGGTCGCTGCATGGTGACCTGGTCGAAGTGCGGCGCGACGTCGGCGAGCTGCGCGAACGCATGGCGCGGCTCGAAGGGCTCTTCGAGGGCTTCACGAGACGCGAATCGAGCGGCTCGGCTCAGTAGGTGAATCCGGTCACGGGGCCGCCGGCGCTCGGGGCGGGATCCGGGATTGGCGGCTAGATCCATGCACCGCCGCCCGCTCGGCATTCACGCCGCGTGCCGCCGGCTGCTTCGGGTCCTGGGTCCGCTCCTGGCGCTCGCGCCCCTTGCGGCCCTTCCCCCTCCGCTCTCCGCGGCGCCTTCGGAAGCGTCGGTGGTGCAGATCACGACCTTCAAGCAGCGGCCGCACTGGGACGAGCCGTGGCGCTCGGGCCACGTGGGCGGCTCGACCGGCACCGGCTTCGTCATCGCGGGCAACCGGATCCTCACCAACGCCCACGTGGTGAGCTGGGCAAAGGAGATCCTGGTCAGGCGCCATCAGCGTCCCCGGTCCTACACGGCGCGCGTGCGCTTCGTCGCCCACGACGCCGACCTCGCGGTGCTCGAAGTGGAAGATCCGGAGTTCTTCGCCGGTATCGAGCCCTTGCGCCTGGGCGGGCTTCCCGAAGTGCGCTCCACCGTCACCACCGTGGGATACCCGGCCGGCGGCGATCAGATCTCCTTCACGAGAGGCGTCGTATCCCGCATCGAGAGCCAGCCCTACAGCCACATCGGCAACCGATCCTTTCTCGCGGTGCAGACCGACGCGGCGATCAATCCCGGCAGCAGCGGCGGCCCCGTGATGCAGGGGGAGCAGGTGGTCGGCGTGGCGTTCCAGAACCGCACCCGGCTGGAGAACACCGGTTACTTCATCCCGACCCCGATAGTGCGTCACGTACTCGAGGACATCGAGGACGGGCGCTACGACGGCTTCCCCGACGCCGGGATCCTGCTCTCCCGGCTCGAGAACGACGCCTACCGGCGTTACCTGGGGCTGCCCGCGGAGCTCGACGGACAGGGAGCGCGCATCGACCACATCCTGCCGGTGCCGTCCACCGAGGCGCGGCTGCGCGTGGACGATGTCCTGCTCGCGGCCGGGGGCCACGCGGTCGGGAGCGACGGCACCGTGCTCTACGAAGGCAACCGGGTGCACGCCGGAACGGTGTTCGACACCGTACAGGCCGGGGAGTCGGTGCGCGTGGAGCTCTTCCGCGACGGAGAACGCGTCGTCGTCGACCTGCCGGCCCACGTCTACACCGCGGACCGCGCCCAAGGCACGCAGTACGACCGGCCGCCACGATACTACGTTCACGCGGGGCTGGTGTTCCTTCCCCTGAGCGCCGACTACCTCGCCGCCATCAGCGATCGGGGACAGAGCGCCCTCGAGCACCCGCATCTGCACTACGCGCTGCACTTCCACCCCTACGAGCGTCCCGGCGAGCGCCGCCGGGAGAGCGTGGTGCTCGCCAGGGTGCTGCCCCACCCCATCAACGCGGACCTGAAGGTCCATGAGAAGAGCATCGTCGACCGCATCAACGGGGTGCGCATGGAGAGCCTCGAAGACGTGCCCCGCGCCCTCGAAGGCGGGACGGGGACCTTTCACCTGATCGAGTTCCTGGACGGCGGGCGCTTCGCGGCGATAGATCGGAAGGAGGCGGAGGCCGCGCACCCCGGGATCGCGAACGCCTACGGGCTCGCCTCGGACCGGCGCCTGTGAAGCGCGGCACCCTCCTCGCCGGGGTGCTCGCCGTCCTCCTCGCCGCCGGGCGGGCCGTGGCTGCGGACTGGACGCAGTCGATAGTCTGGATCGAGGCTACCGCGATCCGGCACTCGCACTACCAGCCCTGGGCCAGCTCGTCCCGGACCGTGTTCAAGGACGGCCTGCTGGTCAGGGACGGAGAGATCCTGACCACCGCCGAGGCGCTGGAGAACGCCACCCTGCTCCGGGTGCGCAAGGAGGGCGACCGCCGCTGGCGAATCGCGGACATCGACTGGATCGACCCCCAGGCGAACCTCGCGGTGCTGTCGAGCGCGGGCGCCGACCCCTGGCCGGCGCCCGCCGCTGCCCCCCTCGCGCGGCAGGTGCCGGAGCGCGGACCGGTCAGGATATGGCGCTTCCTGGACGGGCGGGTGGTGTCCGAGCCGGGCACCCTGCGCCGCGTTCTCGTGCCCGACGACCCCGGACGGGCGGTGCAGCACATGATGCTGGAAGTCGCCGCCGAGCTCGGACCGGGCGTCGGGGACGCCGACCCCGGCGCGGGAAACGAGGAGGACGCAGCCCCATCGCACATCATCACCGCGGGAGACGAGGCGATCGGAGTGGCGGCTGGCTACGAGGGCCGGCTCCTCACGGCGATCCCCGCCCCCCTCATCGCGGGGCTGCTCGAACGGAGACGAAGCGACCCGGGGGCGGCGTTCGCGTGGCATCCCTTCGCCTGGCAGAGCACGGAGAACCCGGCCACCGCCGCCTGGCTCGGGCTCCCCGGGCCACCGCGCGGTGTCGTGGTGAGCGCGGTACCCGCTCTCTCCGCCTTCGCCGGACATCTCCGCCCCCGCGACATCATCCTCTCCATCGACGACTTCGAGATCGAGAGCGACGGCAGCTACCTCGATCCCGCGTACGGACACCTGCCCTTCGGCAACCTCTCGACCCGCGGGAAGTTTGCCGGCGACACGTCGACCTTCGAGATCTGGCGCGACGGAAAGACCCTCTCCGTCGCGCTTGCGCTGCCCGAGGCGAGCTACGCAGACACCCTCGTGCCGGACCGGGTCTTCGACCGCCGCCCGGAGTACGCGCTCGCCGGGGGACTCGTCTTCCAGCCGCTCACCGCGGACTACCTGCGCAGTTGGGGCGCCGAGTGGCGGAGATCGGCCCCCTTTCGGCTGCGCTACTACCTCCACCAGCCCCCCACCGCCGAGCGGCGTCACCTCGTGGTGCTCTCCCAGATTCTGCCCGACCCCTTCAACCTCGGGTACCGGGACTTCGCCTTCCGGATCGTCGACCGGATCAACGGGCAGCCCGTCGCCAGCCTGCGCGATCTGGAGGCGGCCCTCGAGGTCCCGCGCGAGGGCTTCCACGTCATCGACCTCCTGCCGGAGCGCGGCCCGACCCGGCTGGTGCTGGACGCCGCGGGACTGGACGACGCGACCCGGCGCGTGATGCAGAGATACGGGCTGCCCGCCGCGCGGGTGATCCACTAACCCCTCGTTCACCCCGGCGGCGGGGACTGGCCCCGGGGCGGGAGCTCGAGGATCTCCGCCGCGCGCGCCGGCTCGACCACGTCGGCACCGAGCTCGCGAACGATGCGCACCGCCTTCTCGACGAGGTCGCCGTTCGAGGCGAACACCCCCCGGGAGAGGTAGAGGTTGTCTTCGAGCCCCACCCGGGTGTGGCCGCCGAGGGTGACCGCCTGCGCCACCATGAGGAACTCGAAGCGCGAGATCCCGAAGGCCGCCCACCGTGCCCCTTCGGGCAGGAGACTGCGCATGAAGGACATCGCCTCCGGGGTGGCGGGCGAGGCGTAGCGGATGCCGAGACAGAGCTGGAACATGGGAGGGTCCTCGATGAGCCCCTCGTCGATGAGCTGGCGCGCCATGACCACGTGGCCGGGCTCGAAGCACTCGATCTCCGGCTTCACCCCGATCTCCTTCGCGATGCCGGCCATGACCCGCAGGTGGGCCGGGGTGTTCATGAACACCTGCTCGCCGAAGTTGAAGGTGCCGACGTCCAGGGTGCAGATGTCGGGGCGCATCTCCTCGATGTGGCGCATGCGGCGCTTCGGGGTGGTGAGGGTGGTGCCCTCCGCCGGCGCTCTCGGGTCCTCCTCGCCGGGCACGTAGCGCGCGCCCCATCCGGTGGTGAGGTTGAGGAGGACGTCGCTGCCGCGGTCCCGGATGCGTCCGACCACCTCGCGGAAGAGCTCGGGGTCGCCGGAGTGGATGCCGGTCTGCGGATCGCGCACGTGGACATGGACCACCGCGGCGCCGGCGCTGCGGGCATCGAGGCAGGCCTGCGCGATCTGCTTCGGCGTGATCGGGAAATCGGGATGCCGGTGATGGTTGTCGTGGCTGCCGCTGACGGCACAGGTAAGGATGACCTCTTGCGCCATGGGGATCTCCTGGGGGTTGTTCAGAGGTTCTCGATCTCCAGCTCCGGGAGCTCGCCGGCAGGCCGAAAGCCGAAGACCCGCCCGTAGAAGGAGAGCTCGGCCAGGAACACGGCCTCGATGGTCCCGGCCCGCCGGAAACCGTGCGGCTCGCCTTCGAAGGCGAGGTAGGCGACCGGCAGTCCACGCTCGCGCAGCACCTGCACCATGCGTTCGGCCTGGTTCGGCGGCACCACCTTGTCCTCGAGCCCCTGGAAGAAGATGACCGGACACGAGAGCCCTTCGGCAGCGTGGATGGGGGAGCGCTGCCGGTAGCGCTCCGTCTCTTCGGGCCACGGGCCGATGAGCCGGTCGAGGTAGCGTGACTCGAACTTGTGGGTGTCGCGGGCGAGGGCCTCGAGATCACTGATACCGTAGAAGCTCGCCCCCGCCCTGAACACGTCGTGGAAGACGAGCGCGGCCAGGGTCGTGAACCCGCCCGCGCTGCCGCCGCGTATCGCGAGTCGCTCCGCGTCCACCCGCCCTTCGGCCACCAGGTGCAGGGCGCCGTTGACGCAGTCCTCGACGTCGGCGATGCCCCATGCGCCCGCGAGCCGGTCGCGGTAGGCGCGGCCGTAGCCGGTGCTGCCCCGGTAGTCGACGTCGAGCACCGCGAGGCCCCGGCTCGTCCAGAACTGGATGCGCAGGTCGAGAGTCGTCGAGGTCGCCCCCGTCGGACCTCCGTGGCTGACCACGATGAGTGGCGGCGCTTCGCCCTCCGGCCCCCGGTAGTCCGCGTTCGCGGGTGCATAGAAGAAGGCGTAGGCGCGCTCGCCGTCGCCGGTGGGGAAATCGACGGGTCTCGGAAGCGAGAGATGGGCCGGGTCGAGGGCGAGGGGGAAGGACTGGCGCAGGACCGTGGCCTCGTCCCCGGAGAGGTCCACCCGCACCACCGACGCGGGCAGATCCGGAGCACCCGCGAGCAGCACGCAGGCGTCGTCCTGTACCGCGAGGTCCGAGATGGACTCGAAGTGCGCGCAGGACGGCAGGACCTGTGCCCCGCCGGCGTCCAGGCGCAGGAGCCGCCAGCGCCCGGCCTCGCAGCAACTGAACACGATCGTGTCGCCGCGGGCGAACCCGTAGGTCGCGGTGCCGAGCTGCCACTGGGGGTGCGCGAGCTCGACCTCCGCCTCGTACACCGCCCGCAGCGCACCGTCCTCCCGGCGGTAGAGGTTCCACCATCCGTTGCGGTCGCATACCAGGTGCAGCACGCCCTCCGGCGACCAGGCCGGCTGGTACACGGACACCCCGTCGCCGCCCGCCACCCGGAGCGACTCGCCGAGCGAGCCGTCCGCCGCGATGCGGGCGAGCCACACCACGCTCTCGTCCCAGGGCATGTGGGGGTGGTCCCAGGTCATCCACGAAAGCCACTCTCCGTCCGGGGAGAGGGCCGGGCTCGAATAGAAGTCGTGCCCTTCGTGCAGCACCCGCGCCTCGCCGCCCGCGAGGGGGACCGCGACCAGGGCGTTGACCGGCTCCGCGGCGTCTTCGGAGTGGGTCTCGCGCACACAGACCAGACGCGAGCGGTGGGCGTCGAGCTGCATGTCGCCGTAACGGTGGGGGCCCTCGGGGGTGAGCGCGACCGGTGCCGAGCGCCCTTCCTGCCGGTAGAGGCGCTGGTCCGCGTCATTGACGAAGCACACCCGGCCCTCGTGCACCAGGAAGCTCCCTCCCCCGTACTCGTGCACCCGGGAGCGCACATCGTAGGGCGCGGGAACGAGGTCCCGGACGCGCCCGTCCGGCTCGCGGCACACGAGGGCGTGGCGCCCCCCCTCGGCAGGACGCCCTTCCAGCCAGCAGACCCGATCTCCGTCGATCGCGACCGCCTCGAGGCGCACGCTCTCCGCCGTGATCCGGTCGGTCCCGATCGGAGACGCCCACTCCCCGAAAGGCGCGGTCTTCCTGGCCACCGGCTCTCCCCGTGCGGCCGCATCGCGGCCCGAGTGGCGATGGTAGGCGAAAAAGCCGGGGACCGTGGGTCGGGTCCCGCCCTTGCCCGGACTACGGTGCACCCAAGCGGCTACCTCACACCTCGACCCTTCTCGCCGGCGCGCCGGGGCGCTGGCGGGACTCCCACTCGGGGTCCGTCCACACCGGGGCGTTCGAAGGGGGCAGCGGGTCGCGACCCCGGATGAGGTCGGCCGCCTTCTCCGCCACCATGATGGTGGGCGCGTTCAGGTTGCCGTTGGTAATCACGGGAAAGATCGACGCATCGACGACGCGCAGGCGCTCGACGCCGATGACTCGGCACTGCGGGTCCACCACCGCCGCCGGGTCGGTGGGCGCGCCCATCTTGCAGGTGCCGGAGGGGTGGTATGCGGTCTCCCCGGCGGCACGCACCCAGGCGTCTATTTCCTCGTCGCGGCGCACCGCCCCTCCCGGCGCGACCTCCTCGCCCCGATACGGGTCCAGCGCCGGCTGATGCATGATCTCGCGGGTCAGGCGCACCGTGGCCCGCCAGTCGATGCGGTCCTGCTCGTGCCGGAGGTAGTTGAACAGGATGCTCGGCTTCGCCCTCGGGTCCGGCGACAGGATGTTCACGCGTCCCCGGCTCTTCGGCTTGTTGGGCCCGACGTGCACCTGGTAGCCGTGCCCCTGGAACTGTTCCAACCCGCTCATGCGCAGGGCATGCGGCGGCTCGTTCGACGCCACGTACGCGGCGGGCATGAAGTGGTACTGGATGTCGGGCCAGCGCAGTCCCGCCCGGGAGCGGATGAAGGCGCAGGACTCGAAGTGGTTGGTAGCGCCCAGTCCGTCCTTGCGGAGCAACCAGCGTGCCCCGATGAACATGCGGCTCGCGAAGCCGGCCTTTCCGTTCAACGTGATCGGCTGCCGGCACCGGAACTGGTAGTAGACCTCCAGATGGTCCTGCAGGTTCGCGCCCACCCCGGGCAGCTCGTGGCGCGCGTCCACCCCCGCCGCGGCCAGCACCGCACCGGGCCCTATCCCCGACAACTGAAGGACCACCGGCGAGCCGATCGTCCCCGCGGAGAGGATCACCTCGCGCCGGACGCGCGCCTGGCGGGTCTGCCCGCCCCGCTCGTACTCCACCCCCACCGCCCGGCGCCCTTCGAGCACCACCCGACGCACCAGCGCTCCGGTCTCCACCTTCAGGCCGGGTCGCCGCAGCACGGGACGCAGATACGCATTGGCGGTCGACCAGCGTACTCCTTTCTTCACCGTC
>CAYFYD010000191.1:0-7609 GCA_964347195.1 uncultured Ectothiorhodospiraceae bacterium | reverse complement strand
TCAGTTCGCGGGCGTCCTCGACCGCCGCCGGACAGCGTAGCTCCTTGATGCAGAAACTCTTTCTTCGGTTGACGACGACTTCGCGGACTTCGCGCGAAACGCTCGGCGATCGACATAACCCCTTGAATCCATTGGACTCGGTCAAGAGAACCAATCAGCCCTGGGGTGACGGGTCGCGGAGGCTGGACGGCCGCGGGTAAAGCGAGTATAAGTCCCGGTTTCGGCCACGTCGCACCGTCAGGAATGCAAGCAGCCTGGAGACATGACGTCAATGGATGTAGTAACCGAACGACGAGAAGGCATTCTGTCCGTCTGGGTGGATGGACGCGTCGACGGCTCCAACGCCAGTGAATTCGAAGAAGCCTTCAGGACCGCGATCGACAACAGCGACCGTGGCGTAATGCTCGATTTCGAGAGACTCGTCTACATCAGCAGTGCGGGGCTGCGAGCGGTTCTGCTGGTGGCAAAGACTCTGAAGAACCGGGACACCCCGTTCGTGCTCTGCTCGCTGCCGGAGCAGATCCGGGAAGTCTTCGAGATCAGCGGATTCGACAAGATCATTTCGATTTACCCGTCCCGCGAGGAGGCCCTCGCATTCCTCGAAGGCTGACCCGAACCCCGGGAACCACGGCCGGAACGCCCCCGGACCGCAGGCTGCCGGCACCGGAAGAGGGGTGTGGGAAGCCCACGTGCCCCCCTCGAGTCCGGGATGCCCGCGGGCGGCCCGGCTTCCCGTCGCGGTGACCGGGCTCACGAAGGACGGGAGCGCGCGCGTCCAAAGCGGGCCGGGGCGGGCGCGAGCCCCGGAGGCCGCCACTCCCGGGCTTCGCCGGATCGATATGCGACACTTCGTTGCTCCCCACGGATCCCGCGCCGTATCCGGGCGGGCGGTGCGAGGCGCCCCCCGCACCGGGTCGCTCATCGACCGGCGAGGCCGAGACATGCGGGAGTTTCGAGAGGCCGTGACGGCACGCGGGGACGCCAGCCGGAAGTTCATCGGGAGCTGATGTGAACACCCCGACGAAGGACGTGCTCCTGGACGCCAGCCATCCCCGGGGAGTGCCCATAGTGCCGGTGCGGGAGGGCTCGGAGATCGAGGAGTCGGGGATCGAGGACGCTCGCGCCCGGCGCTGGCTGCAGGCGAGCGGGTTCCGGGCGGAGCGCGGCGCCTGCCGTCTGGTGCCCGACGGCGACGGCGGGCTCTCCTGTGTGGTGACGAGCACCCCCCGTCCGGCCGGGCCCTTCGCCATCGCCCACCTGCCCGCCCACCTGCCGGCCGGGACCTACCATCTCCAGGCCCGATGGACGAGCGAAGAGATCGAGAGCGCGAGCCTCGGCTTCGCCCTCGCCTGCTATCGCTTCGATCGATACAAGCGACGCGAAGGGCCCGAGATACGCTTGGCGGTCGATCCCGCCTGCCGACTGGAGCGGGTGCGCAACCTCGCCGCGTCAATCCACCTGGTACGCGACCTCATCAACACGCCCGCCCAGGACATGACGCCGGCGGACCTCTCTCGAACGATCCGGGCGCTCGCGGACGAGACCGGCGCCTGCTTCTCGGAGGTGGTCGGAGACGAGCTGCTGCGTGAAGGCTTCCCCGCGGTCCACGCAGTGGGGCGTGCGAGCGCCCACCCTCCCCGCGTCATCGAGCTCGGCTGGGGCGATCCGACCCACCCGGAGCTCGTTCTCGCCGGCAAGGGGGTGTGTTTCGACAGCGGGGGGCTCGACCTGAAGTCCGCGCAGCACATGCGGCTGATGAAGAAGGACATGGGAGGCGCCGCGCACGCGATCGGGCTGGCCCGGCTGGTCATGCACGAGGGACTGCCGGTGCGCCTGCGCCTGATGGTCGCGGCGGTGGAGAACGCGGTATCGGCGAACGCGTACCGGCCCGGAGACATCATCCGCGCCCGCAACGGCATGTCGATCGAGATCGACAACACCGACGCGGAGGGCCGCGTAATCCTCAGCGACGTGCTCGCCGCCGCGAGCGCCGGCCGGCCCGCGCTCATCCTGGACTTCGCCACCCTGACCGGAGCGGCCCGCATCGCTCTGGGTCCGGACCTCCCTGCCCTGTTCTGCAACGACGACGAGGTCTCGGACCACCTCTCGAGCGCCTCGCGGGAGATGTGGGACCCGGTGTGGCGCCTTCCTCTGCACCAGGAGTACGAGGCGTTCATCGACACTCCGGTGGCCGATGTCGTGAACGCCGGCTCCACTCCCCTGGCGGGCGCGATCACCGCCGCGCTCTTCCTGCAGCGCTTCGTTGCCAATGGGGTGCCCTGGGCCCACTTCGACCTCATGGCCTGGAACACGCGCAGCCGTCCGGGACGCCCCGAGGGCGGCGAGGCGATGGGGCTGCGGGCGGTGCACCGCTACCTCGAGCGGCGCTGGCCGCGGGTGACCTGACGGAATCCCGCTTCGCGCCCCGGAGCCGATCCGCGGCCGGGCGCCGTCGCGCCGGGCGGCGCCCCCTCATGCCCGCCGGCGCGACGGGCGCGAGGAGACCACCCGACGGGCGACGTCCGCGAAGCCGTCCTCGTCGTTGGAGGCCACCACGGTGTGCATCGCCCTGAGATCGCGGGGCGCATTGGCGACCACATAGGCGTTCGCCGCCCAGTCGAGCAGGTCGGCGTCGTTGTAGTCGTTGCCCACCGCGCTGACCCGGCTCGGCTCCACGCCATGGCGCCGGCGAATGCGTTCCGCCGCCTGGGACTTCGACACTTCGGCGGGAAAGATCTCGATCCACCGGGACCGATGGTCGAGCGGAGAGGTGGTCCGGACAACGCTGAGGCCCCGGAGTTCCCGCTCGATCCGCCGGTGCGAGGACGGGCGGTCGTCCGCTTCGATGACGATGAGCTGGCTCGCCTCCAGACCGGCGAGGCGCTCCGGATGCCAGGGGAGAGCAAAGTCCCGATGGCGTTCCCGGCGGCGTACGAAGTCGGGGTTGGCGGCTCCGCTCGCACGATAGAAGAAGTGATGGTTGCGGGGCGGCGCGCGATGAACGGCGAAATCGAGGTTCGCCGCCTCCAGCACGTCGATTGCCCGGCGCAGGTCGCCGTCGCGAAAACGGAAGCTCCACAGCGTCTCCCGCTGCGGCCAGCGCAGGGTTTCCACCCCGGTGGAGAAGACGAGGTAGTCGACGGGAAAGTCGTCCGACAGCACCTGTTCGGCGGAGTGGAGACTGCGTCCCGTTGCCACCACCCGCACCACTCCCGCTTCGCCCAGCGCCTCGAGGGCCTCCCGGTTGGCGGGGCTGAGACGCGAGGCGGTGTCGAGCAGAGTGCCGTCCAGATCGGTGACCACCATCGTCGGAATCCCGTCGTGTTGCCCGCCGGGGCGAGACCCGGCCCGGCGCGAGGCACCGGGGAGCCGAGCGACCCTCCGACGGAGAAGCTCCGCACCCGGCCGCGGGCATGATAACCGCTCGTCCTCCCGTCGCGCCCCACGGGGAAGCGCCGGCGCGTCCTCACCGTTCAGCCGATCCGAGGTTCGACCGCGGTCGGAGAGGGTCAGCCGGCAGCGGAGTGAGTCCCGCCACGTTCCGGGCGTTTCGGTCGGCGCCATGGTGTATGAGGTAGGCCATGCAATGCTCGCATCCCCCCATCGCCGCATAGTGCAGTGGTGTCCGGCCGAGCGCGTCCGCATAGTTGACGTTCGCGCCTCGGGTGACGAGAAACTCCATGAGATTCCGGTGCGGCTGGATCAGTACGTAGCACAACGCTGTCGGCTTGCCGCCGTAGGTGCAATCCGGATGCAGTCCCCTTTCGTCCACGAAGTATCGGACTCTGTCGAATCGATGAAGAGCGGCACAGGACAGGAATTCCCTCAGCGTCGATCGGATTTCGAGCATGAGAGTCACTGGAGGCGTGTGCCGTGGACGACCCAGCTTCCCCGGCCGTCCAGCTCCGGGAAGCGCCATGATCTGAGCGGGAGGCGATGCATGGTTGCGCTGAGAATCCGGGCAATGTCCTTCGCGAGGTAGAGGCTTGCCCGCGCCGCCTCGGGTCGGAGCCAGCTCGCAAGAAGATCGAAGGCCGTCTCGGGGGCCTCGCGTTGCAAGCAACTGATGCTGTGAAGGACTCGGGCTTCATCGGGAGAAAGGCCACGACAACCCCGGCAGCGCACGTCCACACAACGGGTGGCCGCCCGGCAGGTGTTGCTCAGGATGGCGTCGAGCGGCGGCGCGGCGGCGCAGAGGTTGAACGGTGCCAGGAGTCGAGTGATCTCGATGGCGGCGGACTTTCCTTCAGTCTGCCGGGCGACCCAGATGCGGATGGACTCCACCAGCAGTCGCTCCCTGCAGTCGAGTGCATCCGTCGTCCAGGTATCGTCGGCGGTGAGAATCGGGCGCAGCCGAGAGCTCGGCAGCACGTGGCCCGACACTGCGAGCAGACGGGCGAAGGCCGCCAGGGCTTCCTCCATACAGCGGGTGTCAGCGGCCGCCTGCCATCCCCAGTGCCTTGTCACGGAAGCGGCTCGCCCGGCTTCCTGCGTGCGCGCTACTGCCGTGAGGAGGTCGAATTCGCAGGCGGTCAAGGAGGCGTCGCGCAGCGGCCCGACGAGCGAGGTGTCCCCGAGGGGAGAACGGTGGAGGACCCCGGCGAGCGCATCCAGTACCTGCATCGCGTCCGGTGCCGCCTCGTCGCCAAACACCTTCAGGGCGGTACGCCGGGTCGCTTCCACACCTGAATTGAATGCCCGCCGGACGAACCACACGACGATTTGTTCGGACAGGACGAGATCCCGGCAGCGAAGCGAGTGGGCGACGAAAGCGGAGTGGGGGCCTTCCATCGAATCGGGAATTTTTTTGCGAACACGAATGCGAGTGATTGTTATTTATTTTCACGCAGGAGACAACCTGCCCACCTTCCTGCCTTTCTTGCAACGTCGTGTAGCTCGTCGAGTCTACCGGTATGATTTCCCGTTTGTGCGGAGCTTTCCGCAACCCATTGCCTCGTGGATTCCTGCTCACCCGCAACATCCCACAAATCGTTGTGTTTCCTGGATTCTGCCTCCCGCGAAAGCGGGGGCAGGGGGACCGGTCATCCCGCTTTACGACCTCGGGCCGCTGCGATGGTGGTCTGTCGCGGTAGTGGACCTGCCAGAGCGCATTCCGGGCCGGCATGGATCGGTAAAGATGAATCACGGGAATCCGACCGGTCCCGGGGCAGGGACAGAATCCACGAGTCACCACCCGCCTGCGTCATTTCGCACGAGACTCGATGGACGAGAGACCAGCCATTACCGGAGGTCGAGCGCCGCGTTCGTCCCGGTTCTCGAACCCGAGGACCCGCGCCGCCGGCGCTACGAGACCTCCGGCTCGCGCGATTCGTCGGCGGCGCCCGACGGCGGCGCCCGACGGCGGCGATGCTCCGAGCCGAAAGCCCGCAACAGCGCGCCAGCCGGCCCCTGGTGGTACCAGGGTACGTGGGCGCGCTGCCGTCTCTCCTCTCCCACCGCCTGGGTAATGCGGTCGAGGACGATGGCGAGCATCACGATACCGAGCCCGCCGATCGTGGCGAGCCCCATGTCGAGGCGCCCGATGCCGCGCAGCACCATCTGCCCCAGCCCGCCGACTGCGATCATGGACGCCACCACCACCATCGAGAGCGCCATCATCAGGGTCTGGTTGACCCCCGCCATGATGGTGCGCATCGCGAGCGGCAGTTGGACCTTGCACAGGAGCTGGCCGGGCTTCGCCCCGAACGCGAGCGTCGCCTCCACCACGTCCGCCGGCACTTGGCGGATGCCGAGGTTGGTCAGACGAATCACCGGCGGAATGGCGAAGATGATGGTGACGATGACCCCCGGCACATTGCCGATACCGAAGAGCATCACCACCGGGACCAGGTACACGAAGGCGGGAATGGTCTGCATCCCGTCGAGCACCGGCCGGATGAAAGCCTGGAAACGGTCGTTGCGGGCGGCGAGGATCCCGAGCGGGATCCCGAAGAGCAGGCAGATGACGAGGGCGGTGAACACGATGGACAACGTGGTCATGGTCTGCGACCACACGCCGATGAGCCCCACGAAGACCAGCGACCCGGCGATCCCGAGCGCGAGCCGCCCCCCCGCGATCTGCCACGCGACCAGCGCGAAGAGAACGATCATGACGGTCGGGGGCACCGCGTTGAGCGCCCAGTCGAATCCCTTGAGAATCTGGTCGATGGGCCACTTGATGCTCTGGAAGAAGGGCCGGTAGTTGTCCACCAGCCAGCGCAGGCCCTGGTCCACCCACTGCGCGAGCGGGAGCAGCGTTTCCTCGAAGGGGTCGAGGATCGTCGCACCGCGGCTCATGGCGGGGGGGCCTCGCGCCGGCCCTGGATGCCTCGCAGCAGCGCCCGCTTGGTCACCACGCCGATCGCCTTCCCGTCCGCCATGATCACCGTCGGCTCGTCGGTATCGCAGGCGAGGTTCACGAGGTGGTCGAGGTCGACGTCGGGCGGCGCGACGGGAGCGCCCCCGAGGTCACCGCCCCCGTTCGCCCGCCAAGCCCCGATGGGCTGCATGACGGTGTGCGCATACACGAGCTTGAGGCGCGAGATCCCCGCCACGAAATCGGCGACATAGTCGTCCTTGGGATTCGTGACGATCTCCTCCGGGGTGCCGATCTGTACCAGCCGGCCGTCCTTCATGATGGCAATGTGGTTGCCGAGGCGGATGGCCTCGTCGAGGTCGTGGGTGATGAAGACCGTCGTCTTGTGCATCTTCTTCGAGAGCTCGAGGAACTGGTCCTGGAGCTGGCGCCGGATGAGCGGGTCCAGCGCGCTGAAGGGCTCGTCCATCAACAGCACCTCGGGGTCCGCGGCGAGGGCGCGGGCGAGCCCGACGCGCTGCTTCATGCCGCCGGAGAGCTCGTCCGGGTAGTGGTTCTCCCAACCCGCGAGCTCCACCATCTGCAAGGCCCGCTCCGCCACTTCCGCCCGGACCTTCCTCTCGACCTTGCGCAGCTCCAGGGCGAAGGCGACATTGTCGCGGACGTTGCGGTGCGGGAGCAGCGCCATGTGCTGGAAGACCATGGCGATCCGGGTGGAACGCAGGTGTCGCAACTGGTCCGCGTCGAGCGCGCTCACGTCCTCGCCCTTGAAGAGGACGAGGCCGGCGGTCGGCTCTATGAGCCGGTTGATGTGACGCACCAGGGTGGATTTGCCGCTTCCCGACAAGCCCATGATGCAGAAGATCTCCCCTTCGTCGACGCTGAAGGTGGCGTCCGCGACCCCCACCACGCAGTTCAGGCGCCCGAGGAGCTCGGTCTTGCCGAGCCCCTCCTCCCGGGCCGCGCGCAGCGCTTCCTGCGCGCGAGCGCCGAAGATCTTCCACAGATGGCGGCACTCGATGGGCGGCGCCGGGGCGGCGCCGGGCGGAGACGGCTCGGAGAGGGGCAATTCAGGCCTCCATGGTCCCGGGCGCATTGAGACTACGGCCCAGCCTCGACCGGCCTCGACACGCTTCATGCTACCAGTTATGCGCAGCGATCACCCCCGGCGATCCAGGACCATTCAGAAGTCGAGTTGCGGGGTTCGAAGTACTGGAATCAGGCGATGGATTCCCGCGCCCCCTCCCGTCATTCCCGCGCCCCTCCCGTCATTCCCGCGAAAGCGGGAATCCA
>CAYFYD010000190.1:0-7719 GCA_964347195.1 uncultured Ectothiorhodospiraceae bacterium | reverse complement strand
CCGTGCGCGGGAAGGTTCTCGAGCCGTGCGCTCGGGTCGGCGTCGATCGCCGTTGGGGGGAGGGTCAAGTGGGCTCTCCTGATCGCGGGCCGGGCGCCACACGCGGCGCGGGCATCAGACCAGAAGCCCGGCGGCGCGGCAAGGGCGGGGAAAGCCGCTCGCCGTCATGCCATCGGGCAGGGCAGGGCAGGCCACGGGGGCGAGCCACCCCGCTCTCGCACAAGGATGCTCGGGGATGTTGGCGTATTCGAGTCGTCGATTCCTGTCATTACCGCGGAAAGCCCGTCCCGTGAAGCGTGTGCCCGCGAGAGCAGGTAACGGGAGTGGGAATGCATGGAGAACAATGGGTTATGGGAAGTTCCGTACAAACGACATCCTGTTTCCGAAACGCCTTCCCGACCGGTGGCCGGAGTGGCCCTCCCCCGGGATCGCCCGCGGTCGGGAGCGCCCGCCCCCGGGGCCGGCCCGTCGTCAGGCGCGGGACCGGAGGGCGGTCACCGCTCCCGGCTCCCGCCGCGCCCGCCGTCCCCCGCGCCGGACCGGGGAGGGTGCGGGAACGAGGCGCGCCGCGAGCACGCTGCCATCGACGCCCGCATGCCGCGCCACCGCGGCGTCGCTACGGACGGCGATCCGGTCGGCGGCCGAGCTGGCCCCCGACCCCTCGCGGCCGGCGCCGAGCCCGCAGACCAGGAGCAGTCCTCCGGGCGCGAGCACCTCCCAGAGCCGATCGACGCGGCCCGCGTCTCCGGCCGGGCCGTCGTGCACGATGAGGCCGAAGCGGTGGGCGCGCACGTCGTCGAGGAAAGCGTCCGGGTCCTGGGAATGGCAGGTGACCTGGAGGTCGGAAGCGAGCGCGTCCTCGAGGGCTCCTGCTTGCTCGCGCTCCGGCACCACGACGACGAGGCGGCTGCCGAGGTCCATTCCGGAGCGGATCCACAGCGCCATCTCGTCGCTCGACTCGCAGACGTGCAGCAGCGCGGCGCCGGGCTTCGCGGCGGCGAGCGCGCGCGCCCACGCACCCAGCCGGGGGGAAAGGACACCGGGTTGCCTCCGCCGGCCCGTCCCCCGCAGCTTCGCGAGCCCCTCGGGCTCGTTCACGACGCTGCTTCCGCGCTTGCGGTGTCGAGCTCTTCGCCGAAGTAGGCCCGCAGGTACTCGGCGAAATCGACCGAGTCCGCCGCCTCCATGCGGGCCTGTTCGTGAAGCGACTCCTCGCTCTTCGCGGCGAGCTCGCCATGCCGCTCCGCCCCGAGGCGTTCGGCGCGCAGGGCGCGGGCATGCGCTTCGGACTTGCGCATCGCGAACTCGAAGAAGCTCTCGTGCCGGGCGCGCATCTCGTCGATCACGTGCGCCGAAGGGAGGCGCTCGGGGTGGCGTATCGCATCGAGCTGCGCGTTGAGGGCGCGGCGGTAGGGCCGCCCGTCCCGTCCGGTGTCGAGGCACTCGCAGATGCCGTGGAGCGCATCGACGATCTCTTCCGCCCAGTCGCGGAGCGGCTGCGCGCGGTCTCGCCGGTGGAGCACGAGCCCGGGCTCGCGGCCCCGGCGGGCGACGGCCTCCTGGTTGGCGTCGATCCTGCATGCCTCGTCCGCGTCGATGGGAGGGCTGTCGGTGAGCAGGCACAGGATGAGCAGCGCCTCGAGGAAGCGAAGATCGGCCTCGTCGACCCCGAGGGGATCGAAAGGGCTCACGTCGAGCGCGCGCACTTCCACGTACTCCACCCCCCGGCGCCGCAGGGCCACGCTCGGCTTCTCGCCGGAACGCGCCACCTGCTTGGGGCGCACGAAGCTGTAGTACTCGTTCTCGATCTGCAGCACGTTGCCGTTGAGCTGGCGGTACTCGCCGTCCGAGGTGACGCCGATCGCTTCGAACTCCGGACTCGGGGTCTCGATCGCCCGGGCGAGGCTCTCGACGTACTCGTCGATGCCGTCGTAGGAGATGCCGAGCCCCGCCTGGCCCTTGTTCTTGTAGCCGATGTCGCTCATCCGGAGCGACGTGCCGTGGGGAGCGAAGCGGGTGCCGGCGTCGAATCGCTCGAAGCGCTCGGGTCCGGTTCCGAGGAAGGAGCGGCACAGTGCGGGCGAGGTGCCGAAGAGATAAGGCAGGAGCCAGCCCATGCGCTGGAAGTTGCGGATGAGAGCGAAGTAGCGGCTGGAGACGTAGTGCGGCAGAGGGGAGGCGTCCGCGTCGATCGCCTGCAGGGGCCGCCACAGGCGACGGGGGAGGGAGTAGTTGAAGTGCACGCCCGCGATCGCCTGCATGATCCGCCCGTACCGGTAGCTGAGACCCACCCGGTACACGTGCTTCATCATGCCGACGTTCGAGCTGCCGTAGCGCGCGACGGGCACGCTCTCGTCCCCCGCCACCCGGCACGGCATGCTGGCGGCCCAGAGCATCTCGTCCGGGTCCAGGCGCTCGAGCACGTACACGTGAAGGTCGTGCAGGAAGCCGAGCGTCTGCCGGAGCTCCGGCAGCGGCGGGGTGATGAGCTCGATGAGCGCTTCGGAGAAGTCGGTGGTGATGTAGGGGTGGGTCAGAGGGGATCCCAGGCCCCGGGGGTGCGGGCGATGCGAGATCGCACCGCTCGGGTCGACCCGCAGCGACTCTTTCTCGAGCCCCGTCAGGCCACCGGCGAGATACCCGTCGGCGCGCGCTGCGGTGAGCTGCGCCAGGCGCTGTTCTGCGGTCTTGATCAATCGTCGCCCGTCTGTGAGTGCACGGCGAGCCTGGACACGGGGACCTCCGAAGAACGCGGGCGGATTCTGCGGGATTTGGTCCTACAATGCGAGACGCAGGGGACGCCCCGGGGGGCGGAGGGAGGAGTGGTGAAGGTCCTGGTGACCGGGGCCGCCGGATTCATCGGCGCGGCGTTGTGCGCTCGGCTGCTCGCGCGCGGCGACCGCGTGGTGGGCTTCGACAGCTTCAACGCCTACTACGACCCCGCCCTCAAGGAGGCGAGGGTGACGCACCTGTGCCGGGGCGAGGGCTTTCGCCTCGTCCGCGGCGATCTACGCGATGCCGCCGCCCTGGAGCGCGTGTTCACGTCGGAGGCGCCGGCCCGGGTGGTCCATCTCGCGGCGCAGGCCGGGGTGCGCTACTCGCTCGCACACCCCGGGGAGTACGTCGAGAGCAACCTCGTCGGGTTCGCGAACCTGCTCGAGTGCTGCCGCCGCCACCGGCCCGAGCACCTGGTGTTCGCGTCCTCGAGCTCGGTGTACGGCGCCAGCCGGCGGGTTCCCTTCTCGGTCCACGACGGCGCCGACCATCCCGTCTCCCTCTACGGGGCGACCAAGAAGGCCAACGAGGCGATGGCGCACAGCTACAGCCACCTCCACGCCCTGCCGGTGACGGGCCTGCGATTCTTCACCGTGTACGGACCCTGGGGGCGCCCGGACATGGCCTACTTCGCATTCACCCGCAGGATGCTCGCCGGCCAGCCCATCGACCTGTTCAACCACGGGCGCAACCGGCGCGACTTCACGTACATCGACGACGCCGTGGAGGCGACCTTGCGCCTGCTGGACCGCATCCCCGGGCCGAAGCGCGACTGGGATCCGCACTTGCCGGACCCGGCGACCAGTCGGGCCCCCTACCGGCTCTGCAACGTCGGCAGCGGCCGCACGGTGGGTCTCGAGCGTTTCGTCTCGCTGCTCGAGGCACATCTCGGCCTCGCCGCCGAGCGCAACCTCGTGCCGGCCCAGCCCGGCGACGTGGAGAGCACCGGCGCCGATCTCGGGGAGCTGGCGCTCGACCTCGGCTACCGGCCCGGCATCCCGCTGGAGGTGGGACTCAAACGCTTCGTGGACTGGTACCGGGAGTTCCACCGCGTCGGTTGAACCGGGGAGTGCTCGGGTTTCCCGGTCCGCCGCCGAGCCGGGGGACCGCGGGCAGGGTCGTTCGGTACGCCTCGTCGCGGCGGCGAACGCGAAGCAGATGAATCTCCCGAAGATCGCTCCGGAACCGGAAGAACACCCTTCGATCCCGCACTCTCAGCCGCCATTCCGGCGGTCTCCTTCGAGCAGGCGCTCGGCGCGGCGGCGCTCGGCCTCGCTCGGGGCGTTCCCGCGGGCACGGGCGCGGCGGCGCCTCAGAGTGACGAAGAGGACCGTCCCGCCCAGGAGTGCGAAGAGCGCCGGTCCCGCCCACAGGGCGAGGGTGGAGGGGGTGAGGGGCGGGCGGTAGAGCACGAAGGCGCCGTAGCGCTCGGTCATGTACCCGGTGATGGCCTCGTCGCTCTCGCCGCGCTCGATCATCTCGAAGACGATCCGGCGCAGGTCGGCCGCGAGGTCCGCATCGGAGTCGGCGATGCTCTGGTTCTGGCAGACCAGGCAGCGCAGCTCCTCGATGAGGCCGTGGTAGCGCTCGCGGTGGAGCGCACTGCTGAACTCCCGCGGCTCGAACACCGTGGCCCCGGCAGGGAGGGCGCACGCGAGGAGGAGGGCAGCGAGGCCCTGCCCGCATTTCTCGGCGAGCTTCGGGGCGAGGGCGTCGAGACCGAAGGTCCTCATCCGGCTCCGCCCTCGAAGCGCCGCAGGACCGGCAGGATCCGCTCCTCGAGGACCTCCCGGTCGAGGGGGCCGACGTGCTTGTAGACGATGTTGCCGTCGGGGTCGATGACGAAGGTCTCGGGCAGTCCGTAGACCCCGAAGTCGATGCCCGCGAGCCCTTCCGCGTCGTAGCCGCTCGTGACGTAGGGGTCGCCGAAACGGCGCAGCCAGTCGAGCGCGGGGCGGTACTGGTCCTTGTAGTTGATGCCGAAGATCGGGACCGCACCGCTTCGCGCCAGCTCCACGAGGAGGGGATGCTCGTCCCGGCAGCCGGCGCACCAGGTCGCCCACACGTTGAGCAGGCTCACCCGTCCGAGCAGGTCCGTGCGCTCGAAGCGGCGCGCCGGGTCCTCGAGACGCGGCAGGGAGAACTCCGGCGCCGGCTGGCCGACGAGGGGGGAAGGCACCAGCCGCGGGTCGAGGCCGAGCCCCACCCCGAGCAGCAGCGCGAGGCCCGCGAACCCGGCCAGCGGCACGAGGTGGCGGGCTCTCATCGCAGCGCGGCGGCGGCCCCGGCCGGCGCTTCGCGGGCGGCGCGGCGCTCGCGACGGTAGCGGCGGTCCGTGACCGCGAGGAGTCCCCCGAGCACCATCAGCGCCGCCCCGCCCCAGATCCAGCGGATGAAGGGCTTGTGATGAACGCGCAGCGCCCATGCACCTCCGCCGAGCGGCTCCCCGAGCGCGACGTAGAGGTCGCGGGTCAGGCCCGCATCGACCGCGGCCTCCGTCATCGCCTGGCCCTGGCTGCGGTAGAAGCGCTTCTCCGGCGCGAGCAGCGCCACCCGCTCGCCGTTCCGGCGCACGTCGATGAGCGCGCGCTGCGCATCGTAGTTCGGCCCCGGGACCTCGTGGATACCGAGGAGCTCGAAGCGATAGCCCGCGAGTTCGTGCGCCTCGCCCGGGGCCAGCCGCACGTCGCGCTCGGTGCTGACGCTCGTCGCCAGGGCCGCTCCGAGCGTGAACGCGGCGACTCCGAGGTGGGCGAGGGTCATGCCGATGAAGCCCCTCGGCACCGCTCGAAGCCCCGTCCCCCGGCCCGCCCGCAGGCGCCGCCAGAGGTTGTGCAGGGTTGCCGCCGCGACCCACACCGCGACCAGCACCGCGAGGCCGAGTCCGAGCGTGCGCACCGAGAGGAGGACGAGCACCAGGAGGCCGAGGAGCAACGCCGCGAGCGCGGCGGGGCGCAGCCGGCGGGCGAGCCGCGCCATCCGGTCGCCACGCCATCGAACATGCGGGCCGACCCCCACGAGGACCGCGAGCCCGAGCATGAAGGGCGCGAACATCAGGTTGAACCACGGGGGACCGATGGAGAGCGTTCCCTGCCCCAGCGCCTGGTAGGCGAGGGGATACAGGGTGCCGAGCGTCACCGCGCCCGCCACCACCACCAGCAGGACGTTGTTGACGAGCAGCAGGGTCTCCCGCGACAGGTAGTCGAAGGTGCCGCCGTCGCGGATGCGCCCGGCCCGTACCGCGTAGAGGGTCAGCGCGCCGCCCACGACGAGGCCGAGGAACGCGAGGAGGAAGGTGCCGCGCTGCGGGTCGGTGGCGAAGGCGTGCACCGATACCAGCACTCCGGAACGCACGAGGAAGGCGCCGAGCAGGCTCGCCGAGAAAGCGAAGATGGCGAGCAGGACGGTCCAGGACTTGAACGCCGCGCGCTGCTCGCTCACCGCGAGGGAGTGCAGCAGCGCGGTCGCCACGAGCCAGGGGATGAACGACGCGTTCTCGACCGGATCCCAGAACCACCACCCGCCCCAGCCGAGCTCGTTGTAGGCCCACCAGCTCCCGAGCGCGATGCCTGCGGTGAGGAAGGTCCAGGCCATCGTCGTCCAGGGCCGGGTCCAGCGGGTCCACGCGGCATCGAGGCGCCCGTCGAGGAGCGCCGCGCAGGCGAAGCAGAAGGGCACCGCGAGGCCGACGTAGCCGAGGTAGAGCATCGGGGGATGGAAGGCCATTCCCGGGTCCTGCAGCAGGGGGTTGAGGTCCCGGCCGTTGAGCGCCGGTGGCAGCAGGCGCGCGAAGGGATTGGAGGTCCACAGCAGGAAGAGGTGGAACCCGGCACCGAGCCCCCCCAGGAGCCCGAGCACCCGGGCCTGGAAACGGGCGGGCAGGGGCGCCCCGCTCGCGCTGACCGCGCAGGACCAGCCGGCGAGGATGAGCACCCAGAGCAGCATCGAGCCTTCGTGGGCGCCCCACACCGCGGAGATCCGGTAGAAGAGCGGCAGCTCGAGGTTCGAATTGGCCGCCACGTAGGCGACGGAGAAGTCGTGCGCGATGAAGGCTTGGGTGAGGGCGGCATAGGCGACGGCGACGAGCAGGCACTGCGCGCGCGCGCCGGCCCGGGCCGCGCCGAGGCGGCGTTCCGCGGCGCCCCCGGGCACGAAGGGCGCCGCCGCCTGCACCAGGCTCACGCAGAACGCGAGCACCAGGGCGAAGTGACCGAGCTCGGGCGTCACGGGGCCTCCACCGCGGCGGCGCCCGGCATGCGCCCCCCTTCGCGTGCGATCTCGAGCGCCTCCGCCACCTCCGGCGGCATGTAGTTCTCGTCGTGCTTCGCGAGCACCTCGTCGGCCACGAACACGCCGTGGTCGAGCAGCCGGCCCCGGGCGACGATGCCCTGTCCCTCCCGGAAGAGATCGGGCAGGATGCCCTCGTAGTGCACGGGCACCGCCTTCGCGCCGTCGCTCAGGGCGAAGCGCACCGAGAGCCCCTCACCCCGCACCACGCTGCCGCGCACCACCAAGCCGCCGACGCGCACGCCCTGGTCCATCGGCACCTCTCCGTCCGCGATCTGGCTCGGGCTGAAGAAGAAGAGCATGTTCTCGCCGAGGCCGCGCACCGCGAGCGCCGCCGCCGCGGCCACCCCGGCGAGGATGACTCCCGCGAAGAGCATGCGCTGCCGGCGGCGCCTCATCTGCCCGGGACTCCGGCCGGCGTGCCCGCGCGGCCTCCCGCCGCGCGCGCCGGAGGGGAGGCAGGGTGGTCCCGTGCTACGGTCCCGGAGCGGAATCGCTCGCCCGGATGACGGGGTCCCGACGCCATCCGGGCGATGGGCACCGCCCACAGCGCCCACAGAGCGCCGGGAGGGCACGGAGGGGATTGCCCCGGCCCACCGGGTGCGGATGCTCGGCCCGAGGGGGAAAGGCCTGGAGGGAAGGAGGGGGGGCTTGCCG
>CAYFYD010000189.1:0-7751 GCA_964347195.1 uncultured Ectothiorhodospiraceae bacterium | reverse complement strand
CGACACCGCCCGCGCGAAGGGCCTCGCGAGCGACTGCGCACAGCGCTTCGCCCGGGACGGAGTGTGCCTGCTGCCCGGGTTCCTGCGGGAAGCGGCGCTCGCACGGGCCGCCGAGGAGACGAGCGCGCTCCTCGCAAAGACCTTCTACTGCCGCAATACCCACAACGCGTACCTGAAGCCGGACTCGGACCCCGACTATCCGGCGCACCACGCGAGAAACCGCCGACTCCTCACCGAGGTCGGCTCCATCGCCAACGACTACCTGCCCTCCCGGGGCGTGCTCTGCCGCCTGTATGCGTGGGACCCTCTGGTGCGATTCATCCGGCGGGTGACGGGCGTGCCCGCCCTGTACCGCTCCGCCGATCCGCTCGGAGCCCTTTCGGTCAATGTGTTCGAACCGGGCGGCATGCACGAGTGGCACTTCGACGAGAGCCGCTTCAGCGTCACCCTGATGCTCCGTGCGGCCGAGAGCGGCGGCCATTTCGAGTACGTGCCCGGTGTGCGCAGCGACGCGAGCGAGGGCTATGACGAGGCAGCGCGCATTCTCGACGGCGAGATCGAGCCCCTCCGCATGCCCTTCGAGCCCGGCACCCTGTCCATTTTCGCCGGGCACTACACCCTGCACCGGGTGACCCGGGTGCGCGGTCGCCGCCACCGGCTGGTCGCGGTCCTGTGCTACGGGCGGAAACCCGGCTTCACCAACAGCGACGAGGTGCGCAGACTGTTCTGGGGGCGAGCCGCCTGAGGCGGCGTTGACTCGACCCCGGGGACCCTGGATCCTGTCGAGGACGAGGCGTCCTCCATGCCGACACCCTGCTCAACGAAGCATCGACCACCCGGCGCCGGAGGCGCCATCATCACACCACTCGCCCCCGCTCGCCCCTCACCCCGGCGATCGCCCGCCCGGGGGACGAACCTCGCAACGCCGCGGGCCCGGCGCGGTGGCGTGAACGCGACATCCCGAGGTGATCCATGACCGATACCGCCGCCCTGCGCCGGCAGGACAACTTCTACATTCACCCTTGGGAGAACATCGAGAAGCTCGGCGCGAACGAGCGCACCATCATCAGTCGATCGGAAGGGATCTACGTCTACGACAGCGACGGGAACCGGCTCATCGACGGTCCCGCCGGCATGTGGTGTGTCAACGCCGGACACGGGCGCCGCGAGATCGCGGACGCGATGGCGAGGCAGGCGCTCGAGATGCCCTACTTCTCGCCGTGGTCGGTCGGCACCCCTCCCTCCGGCGCACTCGCGGAAAAGCTCGCCGGGCTCGCCCCCGGCGATCTCAACCACGTGTTCTTCACCACCGGCGGCTCGACCGCGGTCGACTCGGCGCTGCGCTTCACGATGTTCTACAACAACTACCGGGGGCGCCCGGAGAAGAAGCACATCATCTCGCGCCAGGACGCCTACCACGGGAGCACCTATCTGTCGGCGTCCGCCTCCGGCAAGCCCCGCGACAAGAGCTGGCTCGACTTCGAGACCGGCTTCGTCCACCTCATCTCCTCCCCCCATCCCAAGCGCCGGAAGCCCGACATGTCGATGGACGAGTTCCGCGACGCGAAGGTGCGCGAGCTCGAGGCCAAGATCCTGGAGATCGGCCCCGAGCGCGTCGCCGCATTCATCGCCGAGCCGATCCTCGCCTCGGGCGGGGTGGTGGTGCCGCCCCCGGGATACCACCGGGCCTGCCTCGAGGTGTGCCGCCGGCACGACGTCCTCTACATCTCCGACGAAGTGGTGACCGGCTTCGGCCGACTCGGCCACTTCTTCGCCTCCGAGCCGGTGTTCGACATCGTCCCCGACATCATCACCTGTGCGAAGGGGCTCACGTCGGGCTATGCGCCGCTCGGCGCGGTGCTCATCTCGGACCGGCTGCTCGAAGCGGTCCGCGGCGAGGGCGCGGTGTTCTCCAACGGCTTCACCTACTCCGCCCATCCCGTGGCCTGCGCGGCGGGGCTCGCCACCATCGAGATCATGGAGCGCGAGCAGATGATGGGGCATGCGCAGAGCGTCGGCCCCTATCTGCAGGAGCAGTTGCACACCCTGGAGGAGATGCCGCTCGTGTCGGAGGTGCGCGGCCTCGGTCTGATGGCGTGCGTGGACTGCGCGATTCCGGGCCAGGAGACGCTCGCGGCGGAGTACGACTTCGGCGGCCGCATCGACCGGCACTGCCAGCGCCTCGGGCTCATCGTCCGCCCGATCTACAGCATGTGCGTGATGTCCCCTCCGCTCGTGATCACCCGTGACCAGATCGACCAGCTCGTCTCGATCCTGCGCCGGGGCATCGAGCTCGCGAGCGAAGACCTGCGGCGCGAGGGCATCTGGAAGTAGCGCCCGCGCCATCCCCCGCATGGCTCGACTTGCGCACCGTAGAAACAGCCGGGAGGTCGAACGTGTTTTCTCCTGAGCGGACCGCACAACTCTGCGCAGAATTCGCTCGCCGCTCGGGCGGATCGATCAATGTTCTCAAGCTGGTCAAACTTGTCTACCTGTGCGACAGGTTGTCCATGAAGCGCTATGCTGCCCCAATCACCTACGACACCTACGTGTCCATGGATCACGGCCCCGTCCCTTCGGGAACACTCGATCTGATCAACAAATGTTACAGTGCTGATTGGGCAAAGTGGTTGCAGAGGCGCAGAGGCTACCAAGTGTCCCTCAGGAATCATACCTACGCCGTCGAGGATCTCGACGAACTCAGCGCTGCTGACCTGAACACCGTAGAAGAGACATGGAGGGAATTCGGGGACATGGACGAATGGAGCCTTCGTCGCTATACGCATCATAACTGCCGCGAATGGCAACACCCGGCCGGGTCTTCGCTGCCAATCTCGGAACGGGAGATCTTCCACGCGCTCGGATGGAGCCGGGAGGAGGCGGCCGCAGGCCAGGAGAGAATTCAGGAACAACGAGACCTCAGCCGAGAATTCTCGCGAGAATTCTCGAACGCATAGCGCGACCATGCGCAGAGGATGGACCTTCCTAATCCCATCAGGACCGAACAAGAAGAACCACTTGTTCTTCGTCCTCAATCACCCCGACGACAACACCGACGCCGTGCTGGCGAGCCTGTCGTCCATGCACAGGCGTGCAGACAGAACCTGTGTACTCCGCCCAGGAGACCATCCTTTCATACGCCACGAAAGCTACATTGACTACCGGCATTGCCGCACTGACTCCCTGATTCATTCGAGCAAGATGCTCGAGAGCGGATACTGGATCAGGTGCGAGAAAGCCGCCGATCAGCTCGTCGAGCGAATAGTGGACGGAGCGCGGCGATCGGAACACACCAGGCCTCGAGTCCTGAAACTGCTCAGTTGAGCAGCGCAACCCCGACTCCCTTGCCCGATGGGGTCTTCGTCGTTCCCGATCCCGCGCATCCCCTCCTCACCATCCGACCGCCGCCCCGTCGGCGCGGGGCTCCGAGCCCGCGACGAGCGCGCCGCTGTCCGGATCCCGGGCGATGATCTGGCCTCCTCCGAAGAGGGTGCGCTCGCAGCCGTCGAAGAGGCGCACCCGGTGGCCCCGGGACTCGAGCGCCTTCGGCAGGGCGGGAGAGACGCCCGCCTCCAGCCCCACCTCGCCGCTTTCGGTGACGTCGATCCGGAAGCGCAGCGCATCGAGCGCCCGCTGCGGGTCCATGCCGAAGTCGACCATGTTCGACACGACCTGCAGGTGGCCCGGGGGCTGCTGGAACCCGCCCATCACCCCGAAGCAGAGCCACAGCCCGCCGCGCCGCGTGGCGAGCGCGGGCATGATGGTGTGGTAGGGGCGCTTGCCGCCGGCGAGCGCGTTGGGATGCCCGGGATCGAGGGAGAAGTTCGCGCCCCGGTTCTGCAGCGCCATGCCCGTGCCGGGCACCACCAGCCCGCTTCCGAAGTCCTCGTAGAGGCTGTTGACGAGGGAGCAGGCGTTGCCCTCGCCATCCACCACCGCCAGGTAGACGGTGTCGGTCGCGGCGCCCGGATCGCCGGAGCGGACGTGGTCCATCGCCCGGCCGGGATCGATCGCCGCCCGGCGCCGCCCGGCGTATGCCTTCGAGAGCAGTCCCCGCACCGGCACCGGCACCTGCGCGGGGTCCGTGACCCACCGGAATGCGTCCGCGAACGCGAGCCGCATGCTCTCGATCAGGTGGTGGTAGCGATCGGCGCTCTGGTCTCCCATCGCGGCGAGATCGAAGCCCTCCGCGATGTCGAGAGCCATGAGTGCGGCGATGCCCTGCCCGTTCGGCGGGCACTCCCAGACCGTCGTGCCGCGGTAGTCGGTGCGGATCGGCTCCGCCCAAGTCGAACGGTGCCCGGCGAAGTCCCGCGCGCTCAGCCACCCGCCGTGTCGCCGCACGTAGGCCGCGCTCCGGACGGCGAGGTCCGATGCGTAGAAGGCGTCCCGTCCCCCCTCGGCGATCGCCCGCAGCGTGGCCCCGAGCGCCGGCAGCCGCATCACCTCGCCGAAACGCGGCGCCCTCCCGTCCCGGAGCAGCTCCGCCCCCGACAGCAGGCGCCCGAGCTTCGCTTCCGCGTCGCGCCAGGCGGCCGCGATCACCTCGGACACCACGAAGCCCGTACCGGCGAGCTCGATCGCGGGAGCGAGCAGCTCCGGGAGCGGCATGCGGCCGTAGCGCCCGAGCAGCGTCGTCCAGCCGTCCACCGTGCCGGGGACCGTCACTGAAGCACCGGCTCCCTCTCCCATCGCGGGCATGCGCTCGAGACCCCGCGCCCGGAGCTCCTCGATGCGGGCGCCGGCGCCGGCCCGGCCGCTCGCGTTCAGGGCGCTGACCTCGCGCGCCCGCTCGTCCCACACCAGCGCGAACAAGTCGCCGCCGATGCCCGTGTTGTGGGGCTCGACCACGCCGAGCGCGGCCGAGGTCGCGACCGCCGCATCCACCGCATGGCCGCCGTCCTGCAGCACCCGGAGCCCGATCTGGGCCGCGAGCGGCTGGCTGGTGGCCACGATGCCCCGCCGGGCGGTTACCGCGGAACGCCGGGACTGGAACCAGGTCATGGTGCTTGCCTCCTGCGCGCTCGGCCCCGGCGAGGCTGGCCCTTCCCGCGGGGCGTGCGATCAGCTCATGGCGAGCGGAGTCAGATAGCGCCGCTCCAGGCCGCGAAAGAGCCACGAGATCGAGTACGAGATGAGGATGTAGAGCAGCGCGGCGGTGATGAAGCCCTCGTAGGCGACATAGTAGCTTCCGTTGAGGGCCCGGCCGGCGCCGAGTATGTCCACGATGGTGATGGTGCTCGCCACCGCGGTGGCGTGCATCACGAAGATGATCTCGTTCGAGAGCACCGGGAGGGAGCGCCGGACCGCGATCGGCAGGATGACGAGCAGCAGGGTCTGGGCCGCGTTCATCCCCATCGCCTCGCAGGCCTCCACTGTCCCGCCGGGCACTTCGCGGATCGCGCCCCTCAGGATCTCGATGAGATAGGCGGTGTTGTTGATGATCAAGCCCAGGATCAGGCAGTACATCGCCTCGCTCAGCACCACCCAGAGCGGCGTGCCGCGGATGAACCCGAACTGGCCGAGGCCGTAGTAGATGATGTAGACCTGCACGAGCAGCGGAGTGCCGCGGACCACGCGCGTGTAGCCGTGGATGACCCATCGCACCCCCGGCACCTCGTAGGCCCGGAGCACCGCGAGCGGCAACGCGATGACGAAGCTCGACGCGAAGACCACCACCATCAGCATGAGCGTGATCTTCACCCCCCCGTAGAAGAGCGCCCAGTTCTCGAAGACGAGGTCGAAGTGCACGTCAGGCGGAGCGCCAGCCGCGTTCGGCCCAGCGCAGCAGCCCCGTGAACAGGCGCTCCGAGAGCAGCGCCATCGCGAAGTACACCGCGGCCACGAGGATGAGAAAGACGAAGGGCTCGTGGGTGGCGCGTCCGGCCACGTTCGCCCGGTAGACCATGTCGTGCAGCCCGAGGACCGAAGCGAAGGCGGTGGCCTTGAGAAGCACCAGCCAGTTGTTCCGGAAGCTCGGCAGCGCGTGGATCACGAACTGGCGCCACAGGACGAGGCGGAAGGTCTGCCAGGCGCTCAGACCGAGCGCGCGGGCCGCGTCGCGCTGCCCCGGGGAGATGGCGAGGTAGGCGCCCCGGAAGGTCTCCGCGGCATAGGACCCGAACACGAAACCGAGGGCCAGGACCGCGGAGACGAATGCGTCGAGCTCGAGGCGCTCCCACCAGCCCGTGAGCTCCCCCAGGTCGTTGAGGAGCATCTGGCCGCCGAAGTAGATGAGCAGCATCAGCACGAGCTCCGGCAGCCCCCTGACGATACTCGTGTATGCGCTGGCGACCGCGAACAGGGACCGGGAGCGGGACAGCTTCGCCGCCGCGGCGAGGGCGCCGCAGAACGCGGTCAGAAGAATCGAGCACAGCGCGAGCGACGCGGTGAGCCAGGCGCCGCCGAGCACTTGGGGGAAATAGGGCAGGAGCTCCGTCACCGCGCGGCGGACCTGGAATGCGTCATGGCACGATTCCCGTTTCCCGGGGGCGGCCCGCCGGACCGTGAAGCGGCGCCGGCGGAGACTGCGCAGCGCCCTCGGGCCCGGAGGGGAGCCCCTCCGGGCCCGCCTCGAGCTCAGAGCCCGTAGATGTCGAACGAGAAGTACTTGTCGTTGATCGTCCGGTAGACCCCGTTCTCGCGGATCGCCGAGATCGCCGCACTCATCCGGTCCCGGAGCTCCGGGTCTTCCTGGCGCACCGCGATCCCGGTGCCGATCCCGAAGAGCTCCTCGTCGTAGTGGGAGCCGCCGAAGAACTCGAAGTCCTGGCCCGCCTCCTTGGACAGAAAGCCGAGCTCCACCGCCGGAGCGGACGCGAACCCGGCGTCGAGACGCCGCGCCCCGAGATCGAGGTACACCTCTTCCTGGGTGGGATAGGTGCGCAGGTCGGCATCGGGGAAGTGCTTGGCGACGAACTTCTCGAGCACCGTGGCCCGCAGCACCCCGACCTTCCTCCCCGCCAGGCTCTCCGGGGTATCGCTGAGCCCGCTGCCCTTCAGGCCGTAGAAGCGGGCGGGCGCCCGGTAGTAGGGAGCGGTGAAGTCGATGATCTTCATGCGCTCCTCGGTGATGCTCATCGAGGCGATGATCACGTCGTACTTCTTCGCGAGCAGACCCGGGATGAGTCCGTCCCAGTCCTGCTCGATGATCTCGCATTCCACTTCCATCGCCTCGCACAACGCGTAGGTGATGTCGATGTCGAACCCGACGAGCTCGCCGTCGGCGGTCTTGTAGGCAAAGGGCTCATAGGCGGCCTCGGTGCCGACGAGCACCTTCTCCGCGACGGCGTTCGAGGTGAACGCGAGGGCGAGTGTCAATGCCGCAATTACTCTGGTTGCCATTCGGTACTTCCTCCCCATCGGCTGGTTGCTGAACTGTTGTCTCCATCACTCTCCGAAGCACCCGCGGTCGCGCCTCACGGTTCGGAACGCCGCCGCGGTCCCGGCCCCTTCTCGAAGCGACCGAACGTCTCGCGCCGCCTCGGCCCGGTGCCGCATTCCGCGGCAGGACCCTTTCCCCGATTCCCGACGGGCCCCGGGCCGGCGGCCGCGGAAGGCGCTCCCGACCCGGATGCACGCTCACCGGGAGAGCGGCGAAGACTACTGCGGACGCCCCTTCCCGTCATTCCCTCTCGGGGGGATCCCAGGACCATTCAGAAGTCGAGTTGCGGGGTTCGAAATACTGGAATCAGGCTATGGATTCCCGCGCCCCCTCCCGTCATTCCCGCGAAGCTTGTCCCCGACCCCGA
>CAYFYD010000188.1:0-7763 GCA_964347195.1 uncultured Ectothiorhodospiraceae bacterium | reverse complement strand
CCCGACTCCCGGCTCGGCGTGCCCGGGCTCTTCCAGAGCGACCGGCGCGGCCGCGTGACCAGCGCCAACGCCCCCGGCACCGGAGTGGCCGACGACAAGAGCGTCTACTTCCACGTGCCGGACATGATCCGCTACTACCTCGGCGAGGAGCCGCTGCTCCCCAACGTGGAGACCCATCTCTGCCGTTACCCGGAGGCGCTCGAGTACACCCTCGACAACCTCGATCGCCTGGTGGTCAAGATGGTCGGCGAGTCGGGGGGCTACGGCATGCTCGTGGGCCCGCACGCCACCGCGGCCGAGCGGGCCGTCTACGCGGAGCGGATACGTGCGAACCCGGAGAACTTCATCTCCCAGCCGACGCTCGACCTCTCCTGCGCCCCCTGTCTCTCCGAGCGGGGCGCGGCCCCCCGCCATGTCGACCTCCGCCCCTTCATCCTGTGCGGAAGGGAGACGCGACTCGTGCCCGGCGCCTTCTGCCGGGTCGCCCTGAAACCGGGTTCGCTGGTCGTCAATTCCAGTCAGGGCGGCGGCGGCAAGGACCTGTGGGTGCTTCCCGAAGCGGCCCCGCCGGAGGAAGCGGAGGAATGAGGCGGGCGCAGGCGTCCCGGCCCGGGAGCGCGAGGGGCGCACCGGTCCGGCGCATGCGCACCGCGGCGCGGCAGGGGCCGCGCCGCGGCGGCGGGACGCTCCCGGCCGGCGTGGACGGCGCTCTTCGCTAGCATGCTCTCGCGCAACGCCCAGGGCCTGTACTGGATGAGCCGCTACCTGGAGCGTGCGGAACACGGATGCCGCCTGCTCGCGGACCAGCTCCTGTCGCTGGAGGACCGGCCCATCGAGGAGATCGAGCGAAGCTGGCGGCGGCTCTACTCCGGTATCGGCCGAAGACCCATCGTCGGAGACCTCGAATCGGGCCCGGGCGGCGAGAGCTTCATGCTCGCCGAAGCCTACACGCTCGCCGACGAAGTGAGCTTCGAGGCGCAGAACCCCGACGCCATCCGTTCCTGCGTCGCCGCCGCCCGCGAGAACGCCCGGCAGGTTCGCAACGCGATCGGCCAGGAGATGTGGTCCTGCCTCAACGTCGCCTACCTGGGGCTGCGGAACGTGTGCATCGAAGACATCTGGAGCGATCAGCCTCGGGAGTTCTACCTGCGCACCGAAGACGCGCTGCGCACCTTTTCCGGCATCGCCGACAGCACCATGTATCGTGACCACGGATGGCACTTCCTCGAGCTCGGCCGCTTCGTGGAGCGCGCTCAGCTCGTTGCCGCCCTGGTGGAGGCGCAGCTCTCGCTCTTTCCCACCCGTGAGCGGGATGCGGAGTCCGACTGGGGCTCGCTGCTGGAGATCTGTCAGGCGCGGGCCGCGTTCAGGCGGCTCCACTCGCTCCAGTATCGTCCCGCCCTCGTGGTCGACTTCCTCGTGTCGGACCCGCGGCTCTCCCATTCCATCCGCTACGCCTTCGCACGCATCGAGGAGCAGCTCCGGGCGGTGGCCGTGCATCGCGATACCGAAGCCGCCCTCGTCGCGCAGCGCCGGGTGGGGCGCGCCGCGGCCCGTCTCGACTACGACTGGCCCTACCGCGACCCCGAGGACGATGCGGCGACGCAGGCCCTGCTCGGCGAGATCCGCGCTGCATGCCTGCTCCTCCACGACGACATCGAGGCGGCCTGTTTCCAGTACGCGATAGAGGACTCCCCACGCCGGTGAACGCACCCGGAGGACGACAGCTCGACGTCGAGCATCTCTCCGTCTTCCACTACGAGGAAGCGGCGCGCGGGAGCGTGATGCTCCTGCGACTTGAGCCACGCGAGGATCAGGGGCAGCGCCGGCTCGAGTTCGGCCTCGAGATCGAGCCGCTCGCGGAGCCGGCCGCGGTGCCCGACCCCTTCGGCAACGGGTGCCATCTGTTCAACGTCCATCGCGAGCACCGCCGTCTGTCGGTGCGCTCCCGGGCGCGGGTGGTGAGCGCCCCCGCACCGAGAGTGCCGGAGCGCATGGAGCCGGACGCCTGGGACGAGCTCTCGCGCAGCGCGGATCCGGTGCGTTGGTGGGAGTATCTCGAGCCGAGTCGTTTCGTCCGCGGCGGTCCCCTTCTGGACGCGTTCGCCTCCGAACACGGGATCGAGCCCGGCCCCGATCCCCTGGCCTCCCTGCTGGAGATGGGCCGCGCGCTCCGCCGGGCGTTCACCTACACGCCGGGGAGCACCGCGGTGGATTCACCGATGGAAGGGGTCCTGAAGACGCGGCGCGGCGTGTGCCAGGACTACACCCACGTGATGCTCGCGCTCGGCCGCACCTGGGGTATTCCGAGCCGCTACGTGTCCGGCTATCTCCACCTCGAAGGGGCGGCGGGAGAGCAGACCCCGGAGGGGGCGAGCCACTCGTGGGGGGAGTTCCTGCTGCCCGGGATCGGCTGGTTCGGCATCGACCCCACCAACGACTGCGTCGCCGATCACCGGCACGTCCGGGTCGCGGTCGGGCGCGACTACGCCGATGCCGCCCCGACCCGCGGCACCCTCTTCGGAGGGGGGACGGTGGACCTCGAGGTGCGGGTGAAGGTGGCCGAGGTGGGTGAGACTCCGCCCTCCATCGCGCCGCGCGCCGCCCGTCCCGACCTGCTGAGCATCGCGCCGGTGCCGGGGACCCCGGGCCGGGGGGGAGACCAGTGAACAGGTCACCCGGGGCGTCGCGGGATCGGTCGCAAGCGCGGCCCGGAGTTCTTCCTTCCCGAGTTTCGGGATTCGTTGGCCGAAATGGATTCCCGCCCCGATCGGGGGCGAGGACGAGCTTCCGCGGGAATCCATCGTCCGGTTCCGCATTTCGAACCGAGAAACCTGGTTTCCTTGCGCCGAGGTAAGTTGTAACCTATCCGATTCCGTGGTGAATGCCGGTTTCGGGTCGGGGGCCCGGGGCTGAAGGGAGCGGACGGTTCATGCGTTTCAACCTTCCGGCGCGGGTCGCGGTGAACATCTTTCTCATCCTGGCCTTGGCGGTGTCCCTCACCGGCCTGATGAACCACTACAAGTACCGCAAGTTCCTGGCCGACCTGCTTCGGGACCGCCACGCCCTCGTGCTTCAGGACATCGGCCACTCGATCGAAGCATCGCTGTCCCTCGGGCTCGCCCTCGATTCCCTGCCCGGCGTCAACTCCACTTTGCAGGCGAACATCTCGCGCCACCCGCGGGTGCTCTCGATCGAGCTGTTCGACGAGCGGGGCACGGTTCTCTACAGCACCGACGAGAGTCTGCGCGGCGACTTGGTGTCCGAAGAGTGGGCGAGCGCTTGGCGCGTCGCCGAAGGGTCGGTGTGGGCGCGGGTGGAGCGCGATGCGCAAGTGGTCGGCCTGCGGGTGCACGACAGCCTCGGTCGGGCGGTGGGGTCGCTCGCACTGCGCTACTCCCGCGCCGAGTTCGACCATGATGTGCGCGCCATGGGGTTGCGCATCGCCGGTCTGTGCGCCGCGGTGCTGCTGGTGTTCGCATTGCTCGGCGCCGCGCTCACGATGTCCTTCACGCGCGGTCTGCGGCAGCGTCTCCAAACGATGCGGGAGGTCATCGAAGCACCGCCGGACGGGCCGATCCGGGCGGTGACCGACGTACCCTCGGCGCGTTTCGCCGACACGGTGAACGAGGCGCAGCGCGCGGTCGAGGACGCGGCCGGCGAGATCCGGCGCATCGAGGCCGAGCCCGACGTGCAGCGGCCGGCGGCCGAGCGCGTCTGATGCCCGCCGCCTCCAGGAGCACCGGCCGCCCGGAAGCACACCAGCCTCCACGCTCGCCGGAGAGGGACGTCTTCCGAAGCGTGGTCCTGCGCCTCGCGGGCCTGACCGCGCTACTGCTCGTGGTCTCTCAGGGCGCGGTTTCGTACCTTCTCGCGGAGGCCTTCGAGGACGTCCTCCTTCCCGAGATCCGGCGCAAGGCGGAAGTCGCGGGCGGGCTCGCGGCGGACCAGATCGGCTACGCCCTGTCTCTGGGGATCCCGCTCGAGTCCCTGGTGGAGATGGAAGAGTTCCTCGACGGCGTGCTCGCACGCAACCCCGATCTCGTTTACCTGAGGGTATCGGATACCCGTGACACCGCTCTCTATTCCGGGGGCGAGGGGGCCTTGGCGGAGCACACGGACGGCGGATCGCGTATCGTGCTGCCCATCCTGGTGAACGAGGAGCTGGCGGCATTCCTGTCCGTGGGCCTGCACGAGGACGCGATCCGTTCCGAGCTCGCGGAATTGCACCTCGACATCGCGACCGTGCTCCTCGCCACCCTTCTGGTCGGTATCGAGCTGCTGGTCGCCTTCGTGGTGGTGAGGGTGTCCGGCCCGATCCGGCTCGCCGACCGGGTGCTCGCGCTCGGTGCGCAGGGCGACTTCGCGCGCCGGATCGGACTGCGGAGCAAGGACGAGATCGGCGGCTTCGCGGGCGCCTACAACGCCGCGGTACACCGGATCAACGCGGCCTTCGCCGAGCTCACGGAAGAAGCCGAGGATGCGCGAGCGGTGCAGCTCGACCGCAAGGTGCAGGAGCGCATCAGAAACGTCGTTGCGGCGCTCCGCGACCGCTTCCGCTTCACCACTCCCGGTTCCGAGCACACTCACGCTCCCCGATCGCCAATGGATGTGCGCGTTCCCCTGTTCCTCTTCATGCTGTCGCAGGAGCTCTCGCGGCCCTTCCTTCCTCTGTTCTTCAACGACATCTACACCCCGATCGCGGGGCTCAGCCGGGATCTCGTGATCGGCCTGCCGATTACCGCGTTCATGACGATGGTGCTGGTCGCGATCCCGATCGCGGGGGCGCTCTCGGACCGCTTCCCGCCCCGGATGATGTTCCTCGCCGGCATGATCCCCTCGGTGGTGGGACACGTGGGCGCCGCCTTCTCCGAGAGCGTGGTGGAAGCGCTCTTCTGGTGGACGCTGTCGGGTCTGGGCTACGGTGTCATCTTCATCTCCGCGCAGGCCTACGCCGCCTACCATACCGAGAGCTCCGGCCGGGCGGTCGGGATGTCCGGCTTCCTCGGAGCGGTCTTCGCCGCCTTCGTCTGCGGCCCCGCGATCGGCGGTATCCTCGCGGACCGCCTGGGTTATGAACAGACGCTCCTGGTGGCCGCCGCGCTCGCCGCGTTCTCCGCCGCCGCGGCGCTCGTCACCATCGACGCGGAGAGGAAGCGCAGCGCAGTCCGCGCCTCGGCCGGGGCGGGCCATTCCTGGCGCCGTCTGCTCGCGCACCGGCGCTTTCTCGTCGTGACCCTGTTCTCGGCCCTGCCGGCCAAGCTCGTGCTCGGAGGTCTGTTCTTCTATCTCGTGCCGCTCTACCTCGCCGATCTGGGCAACACCCAGTCGAACATCGGCCGGGTGATGATGGTCTACGGCATCGCGTGCGTTGCCGTCACCCCCTTGGCGGCGAGACGTTCGGACCGGCTCAACCGGCCACGGGTCCTCATGGTGCTGGGCGGTCTGTTCATAGCTCTCGGGTGCGTGCTGCCCGCCTTCGCGGACGCCACGGGGCTGGTGCTCGCCGCGGTGGCCGTCATGGGAGTGGGCCACGCGCTGGCGACCACGCCTCAGCTCGCGGTCATTCAGGAGATCGCGGAAGAATCCGGCGATGAGCTCGGCCTCGGCCCCGGTGCCATCGTCGGCGCGTTCCGCACTCTGGAACGCATCGGCACCGCGGCCGGCGCGCTCGTGACGGGGGCGGTCGTCACTTTCGTCGGGTACGGGGAGGCGATGATGGCGGTCGGGCTCGTCGTCCTCCTGTGCACGGCTCTCTACTTCATCTTCGATCCGCGGCCGCGCGAGCGGCCGGTACCGGCGTGAGACGGCGCGGGCTCGTATTCGGTCTCGCGACCGCGTGCCTGATCCCGCTTGCCGGCCCGGCTGCGGACCGGAGCGCGGACGATCCCTTTCACGTCTTCATGGTGACGTGGCGGGGCGAGACGGACGTCGAGCACGGCTTCCGGGCCTACATGCGCGAGCGCGGAATCCGGGTGCAGTACACGTTGCGGGACTTGGCGCGGCACCGGAGCCGGATCCCCGGAATCATCGAAGAGATCCGCGCCACCCGGCCCGACCTCGTCCATACTTTTGGCACCTCGGCGACGCTGGGGATCCTGGGGCCGTGGGAAGGGGCGGAGCCGGGCGCGCACATCGAGGGGATCCCGGGCGTGTTCTCGATCGTCGCCTACCCGATCCAGGCGCGGATCGTCGAGAGCTTCGAGTACACCGGACGCTCCGTGACCGGGACCGCGTTTCTCGCTCCGGTCGAGACCCAGCTCCAGGCACTTCTCGCCTACCGGAGCTTCGAGCGCCTGGGGGTGATCTACAACCCCCTGGAAAAGAACTCCGTCATCAACGTCGAAGAGCTGCGCGAGGCGGCGCAAGCGCGCGGGATCGAGCTTCTGGAGGCGCCGGTTCCCCTCAACGACGCCGGCCGCCCCAACCCCATGCGCCTGCCCGCGCTGGTCGACGATCTGGCGGCGCGGGGAGTGGAGTTCATGTACATGGGACCCGACTCCTTCGTCACCGTGAACAGTGTCGAGATCAGCACCGCGGCGGCGTCGCACGGCATTGCGACCTTCGCGGGCACGGAGGCGACCTTCGGGCGCTCACAGGCGATGCTCGGACTGGTCAGCCGCTACTACCTGATCGGAAAGCTCGCAGGCGCGCAGGCGGAACGCATCCTGGTCGGCGGCGAGCGCCCGGAGAACATCCCGGTCGCATCGCTCGCGCGTTTCTCCCTTCTCATCCGGATGCCGATGGCCCTGAAGCTCGGGATATACCCGCCGCTCGACCTGCTGCGCATCGCCCAGGTTCTGGACTGAGCCGTTGAGCCTGAAGGCGCGAACCGGCTTGATCGTGTTCTGCTTCGTGGCGGTGATCGTCGCGGGGCTGGTGCTCGCGGGACAACTGCGCGAAGGGCTGCTGCGCGACCAGCTCTCCCGGACCGCCACCGCCGGAAGCCGTGCGCTGTGGAGCAAGATCGTGGAGTCCGGGGTGCAGCGCATGCGGGGCCGCACGTCCATCGTCGAGAACGATCTCCGCCTTGTTTCGGCGTTGCAGAGTGGCGACCGGGGACGCATCGTGAGCGCGGCGCGCGACGTGCTGGCGGCGTTGCAGGCCACCAGGGACGTCATGCGACTCGACCTCGTGGCCCCCTCCCGGGAAGTGCTGTACTCTTCGGTGCCCGCCTTCGAGCCGGCCGCGGCCGCGAGCGAGGACGCGCTGGCGCGGATGTTGGAGGAAGGATGGCGCGGCAGCGGTGTGGCGATCGACACGGAACGCAACGTCACGCTGTCTCTCGGCGTGCCCGTCATCGGGTTCGGCGGCGAAGTCCTGGCGGTCGCCGTCTACGCCATGGAGATCGCCCACGCTCTGGGGGAGCTTCAGAAGGGTACCGGCGCAGAGGCCTTCATCGTGAACCGGCGCGGGCGTCTGCTGGTGGGGACCGATCCCGAAGTCTGGGATGCGGTACGCGGGGAGGCGCGCCTCTCCGGGGGCGCCACCCAGGTGCTGCGCAACGCGGACCGCATGTTCTCGCTCGCCGTGCTCCCCCTCGAGACGGAGCTCGGCAACCTGGTGGCGAGCCTGGTCATCGTCCAGGACGTAAGCGCGGCGTACGCCGAGCAGCGCCGCGTCGGGTGGATCACCCTCCTCGCGATCGGCGGGTTCCTGCTCGCATCCCTCGTCGGTCTGTGGCTCTACATCCACCGTGCACTCTCCCCGCTCACCGACGGCGTGGAAGTGCTGCATGCGCTCGCGCGCGGCGATACGCGCGC
>CAYFYD010000187.1:0-7805 GCA_964347195.1 uncultured Ectothiorhodospiraceae bacterium | reverse complement strand
CGCGGACAAGATGCAGGGCACGTTGCGCTTCGCGCTCGTGGACGAGGTCGATTCGATACTCATCGACGAGGCCCGTACTCCCCTCATCATCTCGGGCCCGACCGACGAGAACTCCGAGCTCTACATCCGGATTAACCGGCTGATCCCCCGTCTTTCCCGCCAGGAGGAAGAGGAGGGTCCGGGCGACTTCAGCGTGGACGAGAAGGCGAAGCAGGTCTTCCTCACCGAAGAGGGCCACCAGAAGATCGAGCATCTGCTGATCGAGGAGGGGCTCCTCGCGACGGGGGAGAGTCTCTACGACGCGACCAATATCGTGCTCATGCACCATGTCAACGCCGGGCTCCGGGCGCATTCCCTGTACCAGCGCAACGTCGAGTACATCGTCACCGACAACCGGCAAGTGGTGATCGTCGATGAGTTCACGGGAAGGACGATGCCGGGTCGGAGGTGGTCGGAAGGGCTGCACCAGGCGATGGAGGCAAAGGAAGGCGTTCCGATCCAGAACGAGAACCAGACGCTCGCTTCCATCACCTTCCAGAACTACTTTCGTCTCTACGACAAGCTCGCCGGGATGACCGGCACCGCCGACACCGAGGCGGCGGAGTTCCAGCAGATCTACGGTCTCGAGGTCATCGTGCTCCCCACCCACAAGCCGATGGTCCGCGAGGACCACGCGGACCTCGTCTACCTGACGAAGGACGAGAAGTTCGAGTCCATCATCGCCGACATCGAGGACTGCCGGAGCCGGGGACAGCCGGTGCTGGTCGGCACCGCCTCGATCGAGACCTCCGAGTACGTCTCGAGGCTGCTCGGCGGGAAGGGTATCGCGCACCAGGTGCTGAACGCCAAGCACCACGCGAAAGAGGCCGAGATCATCATGCACGCGGGGCGCCCCGGCACCGTGACCATTGCGACCAACATGGCCGGCCGCGGCACGGACATCGTGCTCGGCGGGAACCTCCAGGCGGAGCTGGTCCGGCTCGAAGACCTGGACGAGAGCGAGCGCGCGCTGCTCGAACGGGAGTGGCGGGAGCGCCACCGGCGCGTCGTCGACTCGGGTGGCCTGCACATCGTGGGCACCGAGCGTCACGAATCGCGCCGGGTCGACAACCAGCTTCGCGGGCGTTCGGGCCGACAGGGCGATCCCGGCTCGACGCGCTTCTACCTTTCCCTCGAAGACGACCTGATGCGCATCTTCGCGTCCGAGCGGGTGGCTACCATCATGCAGAAGCTCGGCATGGAAAGGGGGGAAGCGATCGAGCACAAGTGGGTGACCAAGGCGATCGAGAACGCGCAGAGGAAGGTGGAAGCCCGCAACTTCGACATTCGAAAGCAGCTCCTCGAGTACGACGACGTCGCCAACGATCAGCGCAAGGAGGTCTACGCCCTGCGCACCGAGCTTCAGGAGACGGAGGACATCTCGGCCCGGATCGAAGCGATCCGCCACGATGTGATCGAAGAGATCGTCGATCAGCACATTCCCCCGCAGAGTCTCGACGAGCAGTGGAACGTGCCGGGGCTCGAAACGGCGCTTCGCAGCGAGCTCGGGCTCCAGTTGCCGGTGCGGCAGTGGCTCGATTCCGACGACGAGCTGCACGAAGAGCCCCTGCGCCGGCGCATACTCGAAGAGGCGGTCGCCGCCTACCGGGAGAAGGAGACCCGGCTCGCGCAGGCCTACGGCCCGGAGGTGGCGGCCGGGCTCATGCGCCGCTTCGAGAAGGAGGCGATGCTCGCCATTCTCGACACCGCGTGGAAGGAGCACCTCGCGGCCATGGACTACCTCCGCCAGGGCATACACCTCAGAGGCTATGCGCAGAAGAACCCCAAGCAGGAGTACAAGCGTGAGGCCTTCGAGATGTTCCAGGGTCTGACCCACCGTCTCAAGACCGAGCTCATCGGCGTGCTATCCAAGGTGCAACTGCGCGACGAGACCCAGGTGGAGCCGATGGACGCACGCAACCAGCGGGTCAGTCCGCCCTCCGCGGTGCGCGAGGAGCCCGAGACTGCACCCGCGCCGCTCGCCGCGGCACCCGGTCGGGGCATCGGACAGGCCGCGCGGCCACGCCGCGGAAACGGAGCGGCGTCCACGCCGGCGTCGCGGGAGAGCACCTCGTCGAGGAGTCAGGCCGGACCGCCGCGCCGCGGAAACGGTACGGCGCCCGCGCCGGCCGCCGGCGGCACCCCCTTCGTCCGGGCCGCCCGCAAGGTCGGGCGCAACGAACCCTGTCCCTGCGGCTCGGGCAAGAAGTACAAGCGCTGTTGCGGGCGTCTCGCCTGAGCCGGGGCGCGGGGGGAACGGGCATGGCGGTCGGATTGTCGGGAACGCTGTCGATGGCGCCGCTCGGAGGCGTCCGGGTCGCGAGCGCCGCGCTCGGGGGGCGACGGGAGCCGCGCGACGACCTCGCGCTCTTCGAGCTTTTGCCGGGGTCGCAGTGCGCCGCCACGTTCACTTGCAACCGCTTCCGTGCCGCTCCGGTCCGCATCGCCCGCCGGCACCTTGACGCATCCGCCCCCCGCTATCTCCTGGTGAACGCAGGGAACGCCAACGCGGGGACGGGCGAGCGCGGCCTGCTCGCCGCGCAGCGCTGCTGCGAGCTGGTGGCGCGCTCCGCGGGCGTGGCGGCGGAGAGCGTCCTGCCCTTCTCCACCGGCGTGATCGGCGAGCATCTGGACCTCGCCCGCTTCGAGCGGGCGATTCCCGTGGCGCTCGAGCGGCTGCGCCCGGACGGGTGGGAGAACGCGGCCCACGCCATCATGACCACCGATACGGTGGCCAAGGGCGTCTCGCAGGCGTTTCGGATCGGCACGAGCGAGTGCCGCATCAATGCGGTCGCGAAGGGCTCGGGCATGATCCGGCCCGACATGGCGACGATGCTCGCCTTCGCGGCGACCGACGCCGCGGTGGGGCCGGAGGCGCTGCGGGCCTGCCTGCGCCGGGCCGTGGACGAGTCCTTCAACTGCATCACGGTGGACGGCGACACCTCCACCAACGACGCCTGCGTGCTCGCGGCCACCGGCGCGAGCGACGCAGTCCGGATCGACGACCCCGCGCAGGAGGGCTACGCAGAGCTGCTGGCAGCGGTGCGCGCGGCCTTGCAGTGGCTCGCCCGGGCCGTCGTCCGGGACGCGGAGGGAGCGACCAAGTTCGTCACCGTGGAGGTGGAGGAGGGCGGGAGCGAAGCCCTCTGCCGGGAGGTGGCCTATGCCGTCGCGGAGTCGCCGCTCGTCAAGACCGCGATGTTCGCGTCCGATCCGAACTGGGGCCGTATTCTCGCCGCGGTCGGCCGTTCACTGCCCGCCGATGCCGACATCGACCGGGTGCGCGTGTACCTCGACGACGTGTGCATCGTCGAGCGAGGCGCTCGGGCGCCCGGCTACCGGGAGGAGGACGGGCAGCGGGTGATGGACCGGGAAGAGTTCCGCGTGCGTATCCGCCTCGGCGCCGGCCGCCACCGGGCCCGGGTCTGGACTTCCGACCTCTCCCACGAGTACGTCAGGATCAACGCCGAGTACCGAACCTGAGACCGCGCGTCCCGCCGCCGCGGGAGCCGTCCGTCAGCGTTCCAGGTATTCGAGTTTCTCCTCGACGCTCTCCCACTCCTCGGCGTCGGGCGGTGCGTCCTTCTTCTCGGCGATGACCGGCCACTCCCGGGAGAGCTCCGCGTTGAGATCGAGAAAGTGGCGCTGATCCTCGCGCAGATCGTCCTCGGAGAGGATCGCCTCCACCGGGCACTCGGGCTCGCACAGCGTGCAGTCGATGCACTCCTCGGGGTCGATGACCAGGAAGTTCGGACCTTCGTGGAAGCAGTCCACCGGGCACACCTCGACGCAGTCGGTGTACTTGCACTTGATGCAGCTCTCTACGACAACGAAGGTCATCGGACTCCCGGAGACGTTGCGGGCGCAGGGGAGTGCAATGGTACGGCGTGCGCGGGGTCCATTTCGAGCCCACCGGCCGCGCTCGGGAGTCACTCCGCCTGCTCGAGCCGCTTGAGCTCGTAGAGCGCTTCGAGGGCCTCCCGGGGGCTCATCTCGTCGGGAGACAGGGCGCGGAGCCGTTCCAGGGCGGGATGGCGGCCCTCCGTCTCGAAGAGGTCGTACTGGCGGTCGAGGGAAGGGGCGCCGACCGGCGTTCCGCCCGCCTCCAGCTCCCGGAGCAGGCGCCGCGCTTCCTCGATCACCGGCTGCGGCACCCCGGCGAGCCGGGCCACCTGCAGCCCGTAGCTCCGGTTGGCAGGGCCGGGCCGCACCCGGTACATGAACACCACCTCCCGGCCGTGCTCGACCACGTCCAGATGGACGTTGGCGATCCCCCGGAACTGCCGGGAGAGGTCCGTGAGCTCGAAGTAGTGGGTGGCGAAGAGGGTGAAGGCCCGGATCTCGCCCGCGAGATGGGCGGCGCAGGCCCACGCGAGAGAGAGACCGTCGTAGGTGCTGGTGCCCCGGCCCACTTCGTCGAGCAGCACCAGACTGCGGGCGCTGGCGTTGTGCAGGATGTTCGCGACCTCGCTCATCTCCACCATGAAGGTGGAGCGGCCTCCCGCGACGTCGTCGGCGGAGCCGATCCGGGTGAAGATGCGGTCGATGGGGCCGACGCAGGCCCGCTCAGCGGGGACGAAGCAGCCGGTGTGGGCGAGCAGCGCGATGAGCGCGCACTGGCGCATGAAGGTGGACTTGCCCCCCATGTTGGGGCCGGTGATCAGCCACATGCGCTGCCCGGCGGAGAGCTCCAGATCGTTGGCGACGAAGGGGGAGTCGAGAGCGCGTTCCACCACCGGATGCCGTCCGCCCGTGATGCGGATGCCCTCGACCTCGCTGAGCTCGGGCGCCCGGTAGTCGAGCGCGTCGCAACGCTCCGCGAGGTTCGCCAGGACATCCACCTCGGCCAGCGCGTGCGCGCAGTCCTGCAGGTCCGGCAGCCGCGAGCAGAGGGTGTCGAGGACTTCCTCGTAGAGCGTCTTCTCGCGCGCCAGCGCGCGTTCCCGCGCCCCCAGCACCCGGTCCTCGAAGTGCTTGAGCTCTTCGCTGATGTAGCGCTCGGCGTGCTTGAGCGTCTGGCGGCGCGCGTACTCCGCCGGCGCCCGCTCGGCTTGGCTGCGTGCGATCTCGACGTAGTAGCCGTGCACCCGGTTGTAGCCGACCTTGAGGCCGGGGATGCCGGTACGCGCCCGTTCCCGCTCTTCGAACGCGTGCAGGAAGGCGCCGGAGTCGTCCGCGAGGCTCCGCTGCCGGTCGAGCTCGTCGTCGAAACCGGGCGCGATCACGCCCCCTTCGCGCAACACCACCGGGGGAGTGGCGACGATCGCTCTCCCGAGCAGGTCGCCGAGATCGGGGAAGGGGCCGATCCTGCCCAGGAGCTCGCGGAGCAGCGGCGAGTCGATTCCGCGGCCCTGCTCCTCGATCTCGGGGAGCGCGGCGAGCCCCGCGCGAAGCTGCGCGAGGTCCCGGGGTCGGGCGGAACGCAGCGCGACGCGGGCGAGGATGCGCTCGATGTCGCCTACCTCACGCAGCGGAGCCCGCAGGGTCTCGTGGGCACCGCCGTCCATCAGCGCGCTCAGGGCCTGGAGGCGCAGATTCAGTACCCGCCGGTCGCGCACGGGGCGCAGCAGCCGGCGCCGCAGCAGCCGGCTTCCCATCGCGGTCGCGCAGCGGTCGAGGACTCCGGCGAGGGTTCGGTCGCGGTCTCCGCTCAGGCTCTCCACGAGCTCGAGATTGCGCTGGGTGACCGCGTCCAGCATCAGCGTATCGCTCTGCCGCTCGAGGCGGATGGAGCGGATGTGGGGCAGCGCGGTGCGCTGGGTCTCGCCCGCGTAGTGGAGCAGGCAGCCCGCGGCGGGGATCGCCGGATGTTCCGGGTGCAGCCCGAAGCCCGTCAAGTCCCGGGTGCCGAAGTGCCGGCACAGGTTCCGGAACGCGCTCTCGGCCTCGAAGTGCCACGGTGGCACCAGACGCAACGCGGCGCTCTCGCCGTCCAGCGCGGCCGGCCGCCGGGCCGATTCGCTCGAGAGCAGCTCGGCCGGCCGGACGCGTTCGAGCTCCGCCCGCAGGGCCGACTCGTCATCGGCCGCGAGGCAGGCGAATCGCCCCGTGCTGAGATCGAGCACCGCGAGACCGAAACCCTCTCCGCCTGCATGCACCGCCATGAGAGCCGACTCCCGGTCCCGATCGAGGAGCGCCTCGTCGGTCACCGTGCCCGGCGTCACGATGCGCGTCACCCGGCGCTCGACCGGACCCCGGCTCGTGGCCGGGTCGCCGACCTGTTCGCAGATCGCCGCCCCCTCGCCGTGGCGGATGAGCCGGGCGAGGTAGGCGTCCACCGAGTGGGCGGGCACCCCCGCCATCGGAATGGGCTCGCCCGCGCTCCGGCCTCGCGCGGTGAGGGCGATGTCGAGGAGCTCGGCGGCCCGCCGCGCATCCTCGAAGAAGAGCTCGTAGAAGTCCCCCATGCGGTAGAAGAGCAGCGTGTCGGGATGCTCCGCCTTGACGTGCAGGTACTGTTGCATGACCGGGGTGTGGTCGGAGCCCGCGCGCCGGGGGGAGGCGGCGGGCGGTGTCGAGGAGACGTCGCCCGAAGGGGAGGTGGCGGGCGGGGTGGAGTCGGGTGCGGCCATCGTCCCGTGGAGTGTACCCGCGCCCGGCGCGTGGCTTGAATCGGACCCGCGCGCCCTCATCTTGGGGGGTCGATCGGGGGATACGGCACCGCCCGGACCGGTGCCAGGCGGAGGCGTCATGAGCGCGGACGGAGACAAGGAAACACTGGGATTCCAGACCGAGGTCAAGCAGTTGCTCGACCTCATGGTCAACTCGCTCTACAGCAACAAGGAGATCTTCCTGCGGGAGCTGATCTCCAACGCGTCCGACGCGGCCGACAAGCTGCGTTTCGAGGCGCTGTCGAACGATCACCTCTACGAGGGAGACGGCGACCTGCGCATCCATGTCGAGCACGACAAGGAGGCGAGGACGCTCCGCGTGCGCGACAACGGCGTCGGCATGGGCTACCAGGAGATCATCGAGAACCTGGGCACCATCGCCAAGTCCGGCACCCGGCACTTCTTCGAAGCCCTCACCGGGGACCGGGCCAGGGACGCCCAGCTCATCGGGCAGTTCGGAGTGGGCTTCTACTCCTGCTTCATCGTCGCGGACAAGGTCACGGTGAGCTCCCGGCGGGCCGGGGTGCCGGTGGAGGGCGGGGTGCGCTGGGAGTCCTCCGGCGACGGCGAGTATACGGTGGAGCGCGTGCCGATCGCGGCCCGCGGCACCGAGGTGACCCTCAGCCTGCGCGAGGGAGAGGAAGAGTTCCTCGAGAGCTACCGGCTCCGGAACATCGTCCGCCGATACTCCGACCACATCTCCATTCCCATATGGATGCCGAAGACCGGCGAGGACGGAGAGTGGGAGAGCGTCAATTCCGCGACCGCCCTGTGGACGCGTTCCCGGAACGAGATCGAGGAGAACGAGTACCGCGAGTTCTACAAGCACACCGCGCACGACTTCGAAGACCCGCTCGTGCACGTGCACAGCCGGGTGGAGGGCAACCTCGAGTACATCTCGCTCTTCTACATCCCCTCGCGGGCGCCCTTCGATCTCTGGGACCGCAACGTGCGCCGCGGCGTGAAGCTCTATGTCCGGCGCGTGTTCATCATGGACGACGCCGAGCAGCTCATGCCGGCCTACCTGCGCTTCGTGCGCGGGATCATCGACTGCGCGGACCTGCCCCTCAACGTGTCGCGGGAGATCCTGCAGAAGGACAAGCGCATCGACCAGATCCGGTCCGGGTCCGTGAAGCGGGTACTGGACCTGCTCTC
>CAYFYD010000186.1:0-7828 GCA_964347195.1 uncultured Ectothiorhodospiraceae bacterium | reverse complement strand
TCCCGAAGCTCGGAGTCTGAAGCCGTCAAGCCGACTTTTGAAGAGCCCTGGGAGCCTCGAACGCGAGGGCCTCGCGCCCCACGTGGCGCCGGGGAGTGGCTGTGCTACATTGGCGGGGTCGGAGATCGCGACGAGGAGCGATACTTGGACACACGCGCACGGATGGGCTCCGGGCTTTCCGGTCGGGATCGCGAGCTCGATCTCTCGCCTGAAGGCGCGGCCGGGCAGGCACGGACGGATTCCCGCCTTCCCGTCCCCGATCATCCGACCCCGCCGCCGCCCGGCGTGTCCCCGGTGCTGCCCCGGCCCGCGGCTCCGGCCAGGAATCCCGACGCGCCGGTGCGGGTCGAGGTCGAGATGCCGCGCGGCCTCTACGATCGCCTGACGGGACACGACGGGGCTCCACGATGCCGCTACGACACGGCGACCGGGCGGGCGGAGTTCGTGGCCGAGCCCGGGGCCGCTCACGAGCGGCGAGCCGCGGAGATCTCGGCCCTGTTCGGCTTGGTACGGAGCATGCTCGGTGAATCGGGGCGGGTATCGGGATTTCAGAGCATGGCGGCGACCCGGCTCATCAGCGACGACGGTGCGTTCGAGCCCGATGCGAGCCTGTTCATCGATCGCAGTCCCGCGGACATGGAGTTGCTGATGCAGATCGACGGCTACCTCCACGCCGGCAGGGGCCATCCCATGCCGGATCTGGTAGTGGAGGTCGACCGCAGCGTCGTTTCGAGCTACAAGCTCGCCCCCTACTTCCGAATGGGAGTGCGGGAGGCATGGACCTGGAGTCGGGACCACGGCGCCCGTATCTGGGTCGCGGAGTCGGAGCCCCCTTCGGGGTTCCGCGCCGCGGACCACAGCCGCGTGCTGCCGGGGATCGAGCAGGAGGGCCTGGACCGGCTCCTTGCCCGGACTTGGCCCGCGGAAGCGTCGAGGCAATCGCACCGTCTTGCGAGCGCGGTCGCGCGAGCCATCCGCCCACCCGGGTCACAGGGCCGGGTCGGGGGAGATTCGAACATCTGAAATCAGTGCCTTACCACCGCGCGGCAAGCGTACCGTGATGACTCTCATTCGACTCGTCACCCACCTCCTCCGGGCGCTCCCAGAGCAAGACCATTTCACGCTGGCTGAAGATCCGCTTCAGATGGGCCGGAGCACTCTCATCCGTGCCGTCATGGCAGTCTGCGGGCTCCGTGGAAGCCGCCAGTTGACCGGATCTCGTCCGGGGGTCGCCATCCGAGCGATTGCTTCCGCTCTGGAACCGTAGCGTGAAACAACCGTAGCCCCCGAGGCTCAGCCGACGAGGGCACCGAACAGCGCGCCTGCCCCTATCGCCCCCGCGATGCCGAAGCCCGCGTAGGCGAGGAACACTTCCCGCCGGACCAGCGACCACACCGCGACCATGGCCGGAATGCTGCTCACCGCGCCCGCGACCATGAAGGCCATCGCCGCACCCGCGCTCATTCCCTGCTCCATCAGGCCGGCGACGAGGGCGGGAGCGGCATAGCCGTTGAGGTAGGCGGGAGCGCCCACCAGCGCCCCGGTGACGATGGCGGTGAGCCCTTCCCCCCCGACCAGCTTCGCGATCGTTTCCGCCGGCACGTAGGTGATGAGCAGCGCCTCCAGCAGGTAGGCGAGCGCGAGCCACTTGACGAGGAAGCGGGTGTTCGCCATCGCCTCCGAGCGGAAGGTCGCCATCCGTTGCGCCTCTTCCCAGAATCGCCACCGCGCCGCCGTCTCGCCGTGAGCGACGCCCCCGGCGCAGCCGCTCCCGCATCCGCTGCCCCCACCCTCGCGCAGCGGGGCGGCGAACGCGCCGCCGTGGACCAGGAGACGGACCCCGAAGCCCCCCAGCAGTCCCATCCCGACCGCCGCCACCGCCTTGCCCACCGCGAAGTCCCAGCCGAGCGCGGCGGCGGTGATGAGCACGGTGGGCGGGTCGATGAGGGGCGAGGACAGCCAGAAGGCCATGATCGCGGAAAGGGGCACGCCGGCCGCGAGCAGACCGGCGATGAAGGGGATCACCTCGCAGGAGCAGAAGGGAGCGAGGCCGCCGAAGAGGGCGGCGAGCAGGATCATGCGCGTCTCGCGGCCCTCGAAGGCACGGGCCACGAGCCCCTGCGCCCCGGTCGCCTCGAGCCCGGCAATGAGCAGGACCGCGACCGCGATGTAGGGCAGGGTCCCGCCGAACGCTTCGAGCGCGATGCGGAGCACCCCCGGCAGACTCTGCGGGTCGAGCAGCGCCACCGCGAGCGGGATGGTGACGATGAGCCCCCACACCGAGCGGAGCCCGCGGAGGTTCGCGCGCAGTCCGTGGACGCCTCGCAGCACCAGCTCGGTCATGGCTGAATCAACCTGCCAGCGCCGCGCGGGCGGCGCGCGCCTGCGGCGAGGGGCGGGCCTCCGTGCAGCACTCGTCCAGCAGGAACGCCGCGAGAGCCTCGATCCGCCGGTACGCGGCACGACTGACCACGGCCCGGCCCCGGCGCTCCTGCTCGATCAGGCCGCCCGCGGCGAGGAAGCGGAGGTGGTGGGCCAGGGTGGAGGCCGGCAGGGCCACGCGCTCCTGGATCTCCCCCACCGTGAGGCCATCGGTGCCGGCGCGGACGAGCACGCGCAGCACCGTGAGCCTCGGCTCCGAACCCACCGCGGCGAAGCCCTGCGCCGCTTCTTCCACCGCCAGCGCGGGGGCCTTCGGACGATGGAGGTGTCTGTGCTCATCCATAACACTAGTTAAATGGTTATTTCTGGCCGTGTCAACCCTTCGACGAGACGGTGTCGGCGTCCGTCCGGGCACGCGGGCAAGGGGCGCCCGCACTCCCGATTCGAAGCGACGCCCCGGGCGGGCGCCGAAGCGCTGACGGGAACGATGTCGGAACGGTGCGGCCGGGGGAGAGAGCGGGACTCAGGAGAAGTTCTTCTCCCAGATCGCGTCGACCGCGGGCCGGCGGCGCAGCGCCTCGAAGAAGGGGCCGAGCAGCGGCCGGCGCGCGAGGAGACCCGCCCGGTCCGGGTGCCACTGGGAGAACATGAGGAGGAAGAGGTCCACGGCGCAGAAGTCCCGCCCGAGCAGGAAGGGACCTTCGCCCAGTGCGTCCGCGACCAGGTCCCAGCTCCGGTCGAGGTCCTCGCGCGCCTTCGCCCGGATCCCCTCGAAGTCCGACTCCCGGCGGGAGTAGTGGTGGGTGTCGACGATGCGGCAGTCGGTCTCGTAGAAGTTCAGCAGCCCGAAGCAGAGCCAGCGGTACGCGGCGGCCCGGGCCGCGCTCCCGGGAGGAGGCAGCAGATCCGCCTCGGGGTGACAGTCGGCGATGTGCATCGTCATCGCCGCCGATTCGGTCATGACGCTGCCGTCGGGCAGGGTGAGGATCGGCACCTGTGCCCGCGGGTTGAGGGCGAGGAACTCGGGTCGGTGGTGTTCATTGGCGTACAGATCGACTTCCACCAGGCGGTAGTCGACTCCCGCCTCCGACAGGGCGGCGTGCGGCGCGAAGGCGCCGGTGTTGGGCGACCAGTGCAGTGTGTACATCGATGGGAAGCCTCGCGGTGCAGTGTCCGATGCAGCGCTCGCGGGTTCGGGCGCACGGGAAGCATCGCACAGACCGGTGCCCCTCGCGCGCCCCTCTTCGCCTGCCTCCTCCCGATGCGCGAGCGGAGAGGCGATCCCGGGGCGCGCACTCCCCGGAGGAGGCGGCGGCGTGCCCGGGGCCGTCGACGGGACCGCTCGGGGTCCCTCGACCGGACTGCTTCGCCGCCGTTCGATCGCGTCGTCCAGAATGAGTCAAAGTGGGGAGCGGCGGTGTAGGCCAATGGCTCGATTCGCGTAGGAGAAGGTCCCGACACATCGGTACCTGGACCGCCGCCCAGGGGTACGGCATGGCGTCGCAGCTTCCCGATGCGGTAGATATGCGCATCGTCGAAACCCTGGAGGCTCGAGAGCGATGAAGCAGCAGGTACGGGTAGCGGTGATCGGGGGCGGGGTGACCGGGTGCAGTGTGCTCTACCACCTCGCGAAGGCGGGATGGTCGGATGTCGCGCTCTTCGAACGCTCCGAGCTGACCGCGGGCTCCTCGTGGCACGCGGCCGGCGGCACCAGCGCCTTCGCCGCCGACGCCAACATGGGGTTCCTGCAGAAGTACAGCTTCGAGCTCTATCCGTCCCTGGAGGCGGAGAGCGGGCAGTCCTGCGGCTTCCACCACACCGGCGGGCTCAGCCTCGCGCGCACTCCGGCGCGCCTCGAGGAGCTGACGGTGCACAAGGCGAAGACCCGCCGCCTGGGCCTCGAGGCGGAGTTCCTGAGCAAGGCGGAGGCGCTCGAGATCGCTCCGATCCTCGATCTCGAGCGGGTGGAAGGCGTGCTCTTCGAGCCGAGCCGGGGCCATGTCGACCCGAGCGGAGTGACCCACGCCTTCGCCCGGGCGGCCCGGAACATGGGCGCCGTCATCTACCGGCAGTGCCCGGTGGTCGAGACCAACCCGCTCCCGGAGGGCGGATGGGAGCTGGTCACCGCGCGGGGCACCTGCCGGGCCGAGCACGTGGTGAACGCGGCCGGGCTGTGGGCACGGGAAGTGGCCGCGCTCGCGGGCGCCTTCCTGCCCCTGATGCCGGTCGAGCACCACTACTTCGTGACCGAGAACATCCCCGAGATCGAGGCGATGGACCGTGAAGTGCCTTCCATCGGCGATGCCGACGCGGGGATATACATGCGCCAGGAGGGCCAGGGACTGCTGCTCGGCGCCTACGAAGGCAAGTGCACCCACTGGTCGGAGACCGGGACCCCGCCGGACTTCGGCCACGAGCTGCTGCCGAACGACCTCGACCGGATGGAGCACAACCTCGCGCAGATGGTGGAGGTCGTCCCGGTGCTCGGCCGCGCGGGCATCAAGCGGGTGGTCAACGGTCCGATGATCTTCTCGCCGGATCTGAACCCGCTCGTCGGCCCCTACCCCGGGCTGCGCGGCTACTGGTGCGCGTGCGGGGTGATGACCGCGTTCAGCCAGGCCGCGGCGCTCGGCAAGGTGCTCGCGGACTGGATCATCGAAGGCGATCCCGGCTTCGACTTCTTCATGTGGGACCTGACGCGCTTCGGCGAGTGGGCGGGCAGCGCCTACGCCAAGGCGAAGAGCGCCGATGCGTACACGACCCGGACCCTCCCCCTCTACCCCTACGAGGAGCGGGCGGCGGGCCGTCCGGTGCGCACCACGCCGGTCTACCCGCTGCTCCGGGAGGCGGGCGCGGTCTTCGGATCGAGCTACGGATGGGAAGTTCCGCTGTGGTACGCGGCACCGGGCACGGAGGCGAAGGACGCGCTGACCTTCCGCCGTCCGAACTGGTTCGCTCCGGTGGGCGAGGAGGTCCTGGCGACGCACCGGGGCGTCGGGCTCTTCGAGGTCTCGACCTACGCGAAGTACGCAGTCGAGGGTCCCGGAGCGGAGTCCTGGCTCGAGCGGGTGCTCGCCAACCGGCTGCCGGCCCGGACGGGCCGGATGGTGCTGAGCCCCATGCTGAGCCCGGCCGGGCGCATCGCCGGTGACTTCACGGTGACCCGCCTCGGTCCCCGGTCCTTCCTGCTGGTGGGCTCGGGGGTGGTCGAACGCTGGCACCAGCGCTGGTGGGAGCGTGAGGCCCCGCCGGGCGACGGGGTGCGGCTCACCAACCTCAGCAGCCGCCTCTGCGGCTTCGCGGTGGCGGGGCCCAACGCCCGCGCCCTGCTCTCGCGCCTCACCCGCGCCGACCTCTCCGGCGAGGCCCTGCCCTATCTGCATGCCACGAGATGCGAGCTCGGGCCGGTCCGCGATGTCGTCGTGCTGCGCGTCTCCTTCACCGGCGAGCTCGGCTACGAGCTCTACCTTCCCGCCGAGTGCCAGCTCGCGCTCTTCGAGCACCTGCGCGCGGCCGGCGAGGACCTGGGACTGCGCCTCGCGGGCGGCCGGGCGCTCGGCGCGATGCGCATCGAGAAGGGCTTCGCGAGCTGGGGGCGGGAGCTCTCCCCCGACTACCACCCCTACGAGGCGGGCATGGGACGCTTCGTGAAGCTCGACAAGGCGGACTTCATCGGCCGCGACGCCGCGTTGCGCCTCGCGCAGCAACCGCTCACCCGCCGACTCTGCACGCTCGCGATCGATGCGGCGGACGCGGACGCGTGGGGCGGGGAACCGGTGGTCTCCGGCGGCGAGTTCGTGGGCTTCGTGACTTCCGGCGGCTACGGCCACCGGGTCGGCAAGAGCCTCGCCCTCGCCTACGTCGACGACGAAGCCCTCGAGAGTCGGAGCGATCTGGCGGTGGAGATCATCGGGGAGGCCCGCCCGGCAACGAGAGTCGCGGAGGCCGCCGCCTTCGATCCGGGCGGGACTCGCATGCGGGGATAGAAGGGCGCGCCGCGCCGCCGCTAGGATAAGCGGCTGAATGCGCGGAAAAGGACTAGGGGATGGAGGAACGCGTCTCGATCGGTGGTCTCGAAGTGTCGAGGCCCTTGCACGATCTCGTCCGGGACGAGGCGGCGCCCGGCACCGGAGTCGATCCCGACCGGTTCTGGTCCTCGCTCGCGGCCATCGTTGCGGACCTGGGACCCGCCAACCGCGCCCTGCTCGAGCGGCGTGACGCCCTGCAGGCGGAGATGGACGCGTGGCATCGGCGGCAGCGCGGCCGCGACATCGACCCCGTCGAGCGGCGGGAGCTCCTCGCCCGCATCGGGTATCTGGTCGCCGAAGGCCCGGACTTCGAGGTCGCGACCGGGAACGTCGACCCCGAGATCGCAAGCGTCGCGGGACCGCAGCTCGTGGTGCCGCTCACCTCGGCCCGCTACGCCCTGAACGCCGCCAACGCCCGCTGGGGCAGCCTCTACGACGCGCTCTACGGCACCGACGCGGTGCCCGACACCGGAGGCGCGGAGCGCAGGTCCCACTTCAACCCGACGCGCGCGCAACGGGTCATCGAACGCGCCGCGCGGATCCTCGACGAAGCGGCGCCCCTGGCGGCCGGCTCCCACCGCGAGGTCGTGGCGTTTCGCCTCCGGCCCGGGCCGCGGGCCGGACTCGAGGTGGAGCTCGCGGACGGCGCCCGCACCGGACTCGCGGACCCCACGGGTCTCGTCGGCTACCGGAGGGCCGGAGACGCTCTCGAATGCGTGCTCCTTCGGCACCACGGCCTGCACATCGAGATCCGCATCGACCCCGCCCATCCGGTGGGACGACTGCATCCCGCGGGCGTGAGGGACGTGGTGCTGGAGTCCGCGATCACCACCATCCAGGACTGCGAGGACGCGGTGGCCGCGGTCGACGCCGAAGACAAGGTGCTCGTGTACCGCAACTGGCTCGGCATCATGCGAGGCACCCTGGAGGCGCGCTTCGAGAAGGGCGGGGAGCCGGTCTCCCGGCGCCTGGCCCCCGACCGCCACTACCTCGACCCCGACGGGCAGCCCCTCGCGCTGCCCGGCCGGGCCCTGCTCCTGGTGCGCAACGTCGGTGCCCACCTGTACACCGACGCGGTGACGCACGCGAACGGCGAGCCGATCCCCGAGACCTTCCTCGACGCGATGATGACTTCGCTCGCGGCGGTGCACGACCTGAAACGCTCCGGCCCCTTCGTGAACAGCCGCGCCGGCAGCATCTACATCGTGCGGCCGAAAATGCACGGACCGGAGGAAGTGGCGGCGGCGGTGGCGCTCTTCGCCCGGGTCGAGGAGGCCCTCGACCTCGCTCCGAACACCGTCAAGATCGGGATCATGGACGAGGAACGGCGCACGACCGTCAACCTCAAGGAGTGCATCCGCGCCGCCCGCGAGCGGGTCGTCTTCATCAACACCGGCTTCCTCGACCGTACCGGCGAC
>CAYFYD010000185.1:0-7900 GCA_964347195.1 uncultured Ectothiorhodospiraceae bacterium | reverse complement strand
GACGGTCGTGCCGGTCCTGCCGCGGGACCCGACGAGCAAAATGAGAATTGCTGCGTCATCAGGCACCGACTTGACGCCGCGGGGATGAGTCACTATTTTGAGTCGAACTGACTCTCTTTGTGACTCAACGAGCCAGGAAGCATGAAACAGCTCACGATCAGGGGTTTCGATGACGAGCTGGCCAGCCGCATCCGCCAGCTCGCACGCCGGGAAGGCATTTCCATGAACCGTGCCGTGTTGACGCTTCTGCGCCGGGGAGCAGGTCTGGGAAGACCCGACAACGACGCGAACACCGTCGGCGCCTCCCTGGACCACCTGATCGGCACGTGGACGGCCGAGGAAGCGGACGCGTTCGACCGCGCTCTCGGGGACCTGTCCCGGATCGACGAGGACCTGTGGATGTGAGGATCCTCCTCGATTCCAATGCGTACTCGCACTTGAAGCGGGGACATCGTCCGGTTGCGGAAATCGTGCGCAGGTCCGAAGCGATCCTTCTCCCCTTCGTGGTGATCGGTGAGCTGCTCTACGGTTTCAGGAACGGCTCGCAGTGGGAAAGGAACATCCGTGAGCTGCATGCCTTTATCGACCACCCCCATGTTGCGCTCGCATCCATGAGCTTCACCACGGCGGACCGCTTTGCTCGAATCGCGGCCACGCTGCGGGCAAGAGGCCGCCCCATCCCGTCGAACGACATCTGGATTGCTGCGCACGCGATGGAAAGCGGAGCCGATCTCGTCTCCTATGACCGCCATTTCATCCATGTAGAGGGACTCGCCTGGACGCACCTCGACCCCGAGCAATGAGCGCGTGGCGAAAGAGGGATCGCTTCTCGTCCTGAAGGGCGCCGAACCAACGCCACGCAGGTGCCCGAACGAGTCCGGTGCCGTCCGGGCACCGCCGACTACACTACGCGCCCATGACCCGGGAGGCGCGCCAGGCACCCTCGATGCGGGCCGCGCCCGGACTCTGCATACCGCCGCCGGCACGATGAGGCAGGGAGACGCTTCGAGGCTCCGCTCGCCGGCCCCGGTGCGCGGGATCGTCATCATGGTGGTCGCCTGCCTCCTCTTTCCGGTGGGCGACGCGATCGCCAAACACCTCGTCGGCACCTACCACGTGCTGATGATCCTCTGGCTCAAGTACCTGTTCCAGACCGCCTCGGTCGTCCTCGTGATCCTCCTCACTCAGTCTCCGCGCGCCTTTCGGAGCCGCCGTCCCGGGGTGCAGATCGGCCGCGGCCTCGCGGGCATCGGGTCCTACGGCACTTTTCTCTTCGCGATCAGCTACATCCCGCTCGCGGACGCGCTCGCCATCGAGTTCTCGAGCCCACTGATCGTGGTCGCGCTCTCGACGCCGCTGCTCGGGGAGCGGGTCGGAGGCAAGCGCTGGGCGGTAGTTCTCGCCGGATTCGCCGGCACCCTGCTCATCGTGCGCCCCGGTCTGGGAGTGGTGCACTGGGCCGCGACCCTCATGCTCTTCGCCGCGCTCTGCGTGGCGTTGATGCAGCTCATGACCGCGGTGCTGGCAAGGGTCGACCATCCCATGACTTCGCTCTTCTACCTGTCGCTCACCGGCCTCGTCGCCACTTCCCTCCCGGTCCCCTTCTTCTTCGAGCTTCTCGACGCGAGCGCATGGGCGCTCATGGTCGCGGTGGGAGCGATTGCCGCCTTCTGCCACTACCTCTTCGTGTGGGCATTCCAGTTCGCCGCCGCCTCGCTGCTCGCCCCCTTCCTCTACGCCCAGATCGTCGGGGCGCTCGTGCTCGGCTTCGTAGTCTTCGGCGACGTCCCGGATCGGTGGGCGGTCGCCGGCACCGCGCTGGTGGTGGCCTCCGGACTCTACTTGGCGCGCATCTCCCACCGCAGCGGCCCCGGCTGAGAGCTCCGGCAAGGGGCAGAGACGCGCCCGCGCTCCGAGGCGTCTCGACGCCCACGGCTCACGAAGCTGGGTAGAGATACGCGGGTTGAGCGATCCGGCTCAGCGGGCGGCGGGGGCGGGGGCGTCGATCCGAAAGGAGAAATGCACCGCCTCCCCCGTCCGGCCGCCGGGGCCGAAGCTCTGTTCGGTGAACTCGACGCACCCCCCGGCATCCACCCGGAGCACGGTCGACGAGCGCGTGCCGTAGTGATCGCCGGCGATGAATGCCGGGGAGGAGACCCGCTCCCGCGCGCGTCCCGTTCCGGTGTCCGGCAGGTCCTCGTCCGGAGCCTGCCTCCGGTCGGCCAGGAGCTCCATCAGGTCGCCGGCGCGCCACCGCGGGCGGGCGAGGACCGAGGCCAGGCCCGACTTGAGACCTTCGACCTTCGGCCAGGGCGCGTCCAGCCGCGCGTTGCTGAGACCATGGATACCGGGGGCGAGGATCGACGGCGCGGCGTCGCGCGCGCAGTAGTAGCCGAGCTCCATGCCGTCTCCCGCGACGAGGCAGAAGCCGTTGTACCGGTGCGCGCGGCGCGCCACTTCCTCGAGGAAGTCACCCGGCCGCTCCACGCCGCCCAGGAAGGCGCGGACGAGCGATCCGCGCGAGGGCGCGTCGCGCCTCGCCTCGCGTGCGGAACGGAGATTGGTGAGGGCGGCGAAACGGCCGTCGCTCGAAATGCCGAGCCAAGTGCCGTGTCCGAGCAGGTCCCTTCCCGCGAGAATGCGGGGACAGTCCGGCCAGAACGCCGCGGGAGCGGTGGGGCGCGCGTGGAGCTCGTCCCGGTTCGCCGCCACCACGAGCGGAAAGTGCGCATCGCGCCTCCAGGCGAAGGCGATGAGACACACCGCTCGGGGCCTCGCTACATGTTGCGCCGGTACTTGCCGCCGACGTCGAACAAGGTGTCAGTGATCTGGCCGAGGCTCATGCAGTGCACGGCGTCCATCAACACCTCGAAGACGTTGTCCCCGTTCACCGCGGCGTCGCGCAGCCGCTGCTCCATCGCGCGGCGATCGGCGGCATGCCGGGCCTTGAAGTCGGCGAGGCGGACGATCTGGCTCTCCTTCTCCTCGTCGCTCGAACGCGCGAGGGCGACCTCCGCCGCCGCCTCCGGGCTCTCCTCGCCGAGGAAGGTGTTCACCCCGACCAAGGCCAAGCTGCCGTCGTGCTTGCGGCTCTCGTAGTACAGCGACTCGTCCTGGATCCGGCCGCGCTGGTAGCCGGTCTCCATCGCGCCCAGCACCCCGCCGCGCTCCGAAATGCGTTCGAGCTCGGCCAGCACCGCCTCTTCGACGAGGTCGCTGAGCTCTTCGATGATGAAGGCGCCCTGGTTGGGGTTCTCGTTGCGCGCGAGTCCCCACTCCTCGTTGATGATGAGCTGGATCGCGAGCGCGCGACGCACCGACTCGCCGGTCGGGGTGGTGACCGCTTCGTCGTAGGCGTTGGTGTGCAGGCTGTTGCAATGGTCGTAGGTCGCGAGCAGCGCCTGAAGCGTGGTGCGTATGTCGTTGAAGGACATCTCCTGCGCGTGCAGGGAGCGCCCCGAGGTCTGGGCGTGGTACTTGAGCTTCTGGCTGCGCTCCGAGGCGCCGTACTTCTCCCGCATCGCGGTCGCCCAGATGCGCCGCGCCACCCGGCCCATGACCGTGTACTCGGGGTCCATGCCGCTGGAGAAGAAGAAGGAGAAACTGGGCGCGAAGTCGTCGACCCGCATGCCGCGCGCGAGGTAGGCCTCGACGTAGGTGAAGCCGTTGGCGAGGGTGAAGGCGAGCTGACTGACGGGGTTCGCGCCCGCCTCCGCGATGTGGTAGCCGGAGATGGACACCGAGTAGAAGTTGCGCACCCCGTGGGCGATGAAGAATTCCTGGATGTCGCCCATCATCCGGAGGCTGAACTCGGTGGAGAAGATGCAGGTGTTCTGCCCCTGGTCCTCCTTGAGGATGTCGGCCTGCACGGTGCCGCGCACGTTCCGGAGCGCGAAGGCCCGCACCCGCTCGCGCTCCGCGGGCCCCGGAGCGCGCCCGTGCTCCGTTTCGAAACGCGCGAGCTGCTGCGCGATGGCGGTGTTGAGGAACATCGCGAGCAGGGTCGGGGCCGGTCCGTTGATCGTCATCGACACCGACGTGGCGGGGTCGCAGAGATCGAACCCGTCGTAGAGGACCTGCATGTCCTCCAGGGTGGCGATGGAGACCCCGGAGTTGCCCACCTTGCCGTAGATGTCGGGGCGACGGTCCGGATCGAAACCGTACAGGGTGACGGAGTCGAAGGCGGTGGAGAGGCGCTTCGCGGGGGAGTGGGTGGAGAGCAGCTTGAAGCGCCGGTTGGTGCGGAAGGCGTCCCCTTCGCCCGCGAACATGCGCGAGGGGCGCTCCCCGTCGCGCTTCAGCGCGAAGACCCCGGCGGTGAAGGGGAAGCGCCCGGGGAGGTGCTCGAGCATCAGCCAGCGCAGCCGCTCCCCGTCGTCCTCGTAGCGCGGCAGGCTCACCTTGGGGACGCGGGTGCCGGCGAGCGTGGTGAACGCGAGCGGGGTGCGCACCTCGCGCCCGCGCACCCGGGTCACGAGCTCCTCTTCGCGGTACGCGGCGACGAGCGCCGGCCACTCGTCGAGGAGGGCCTGCGCATCGGGGGCGAGGGTGCGCTCCCCGAGCAGCGCGTCGATGGCGTCCACCGGGTCCTTGCCGGCCGCCTCCAGCATGGACTGCGTCCGGCGCAGGGCCTGTCGCTCGCGCGCGATCCGCACCTGGGCGTCCACCCGCCGGCGATAGCCCCGCAGCGTCTCCGCGACCTCCGCGAGGTAGCGCACCCGGCGCACGGGCACGACGGCCGAGGCGCGGGTCGAGGTGCGTCCCCCCACCTGCGGCAGGGCGCCCTCCGGCCAGTCCGCACGGCACCGCTCGCGCACCGCGCGCAGCAGTCCCTGGTAGAAGGCGGTGACGCCGTCGTCGTTGAAGCGCGACGCGATGGTGCCGTAGACCGGCATCGCGTCGGGGGCGGAGCCGAAGGCGCGGCGGTTGCGCTGCATCTGCCGGGACACGTCCCGGAGCGCATCCTCGGCGCCGCGACGGTCGAACTTGTTGATCGCCACCACGTCGGCGAAGTCCAGCATGTCGATCTTCTCGAGCTGGCTCGCCGAGCCGAACTCCGGCGTCATGACGTAGGCGGAGACATCGACATGGGACACGATGCCGGCGTCGCCCTGGCCGATCCCCGAAGTCTCGACGATGATCACGTCGAAGGCGGCGATCCGCATCGCCTCGAGCAGATCGCCCAGGCGCTCCGGCACCTCGGCGCGCGCGCCTCTCGTTGCGAGAGAACGCACGTAGATGCCCGGGTGGTCGATCGCGTTCATGCGGATGCGATCGCCGAGCAACGCACCACCGCTGCGCCGGCGGCTCGGATCGATCGCGAGAATGCCGATCCGGAGCCGATCCGAGTAGTCCATCCGGAAGCGGCGCACGACCTCGTCCGTCAGCGACGACTTGCCCGCCCCGCCGGTGCCGGTGATGCCGATGACGACGGGGCGCCGGCTGATGCGCAGGCGTCGCGTCAGCTCCTCGCGCCGGGCGCCGTCGAGCTCCCCGCGCTCGACCCTCGTCAGCAGCCGGCCGAGCGCCGGCCAGTCCCCCGCCGCGAGTCCGTCGAGGGGTACGGGCGCCGCTTCCGTCGCCGCGCGCTCGCAGCGGGCGATCATGTCGTCGATGATGCCCTCGAGGCCGAGGTGCTGGCCGTCCGCGGGCGAGTAGATGCGCTCGACCCCGTAGCGGTGCAGCGCCTCGACTTCCGAGGGAACGATCACGCCTCCTCCCCCGCCGAATACGCGCACGCCGGCCGCGCCCTGCTCCTTCAAGCGGTCGACGAGGTACTCGAAGTACTCGATGTGTCCCCCCTGGTAAGAGCTCACCGCAACCGCGTCGACGTCCTCCTGCACCGCCGCGCTCACCACTTCGCCCACCGAGCGGTTGTGGCCGAGGTGGATGACCTCCGCACCCGCACCCTGCAGGATCCGGCGCATCACGTTGATGGACGCATCGTGACCGTCGAAGAGACTGGCCGCGGTCACGAAGCGCAGGGGCACCGCGCGTTGCGCCTCGCGGCGCGGGGCTTCGCTTCGGTCGAGCAGCGCTTCCCTCATGTCGCTCTTGCCGGGAACAAGTGAGATTCGGACCCGATTCTAGCCGACATCGCGCCCCCCGACCCTCGAGGCGAGGCGCCCGGCCAGGACCATTCAGAAGTCGAGTTGCGGGGTTCGAAGTACTGGAATCAGGCGATGGATTCCCGCGCCCCCTCCCGTCATTCCCGCGAAGCTTGTCCCCGACCCCGATCGGGGAGCGGGAATCCATCCCGGTCAACCAATCCCGAAGCTCGGAGTCCGAAGCCGTCAAGCCGACTTTTGAAGAGCCCTGGGCGCCCGGCACCCCCCGGCCGGCCGGGGGCGGGACCCCGGACACGCGGGCGGGCGCATCACGCCCGCATGAAGGCACGGACGGGGCCGGAGTGCCAGAGCCACGCGCGCGGGCGCATCCGGACGCGGTGAGGAGGCCCGTCACTTGGGCGACGCCAGAGCCACGCGCGCGCATCCGCGATCGGTCAACGAGTTTGCGTCCCGGAGGATCGAGGGATTCCCGCTCCCCGATCGGGATCAGCGACGAGCTTCGCGGAGATGACGAAGACCACACGGGACACCACACTTCCCGTCTTTCCCGCTGGCGCGGGGATGACGATACGCAGATCGGGGGCTGTCCCCCGTCTCGAGTACTGTTCCCGTCTTTCCCGCCTCCGAAACCCACACTCCCGTCATTCCCGCGAAAAGCCTGCCCCCGACCCCGATCGGGGGCGGGAATCCATGTGCGCCAATCGAACACGGATGCGCAGGGGCGGGCGGCGAGCGGGTGAAGTCGGGCGGCCCATCGTCGCCGCGCGCCCGGTGCTTTGCGTTGGCGGACGAAGGCGGGGAAAATTCCTCGCTCGAGCGGAGTTCACCGCCGCGACGACCCTCGGGATCTCGTCCATGAGCAGCAGCCCAGCCGTCCTGGAAGCGCCCGCGGCGGTGCTCCTCCGTGAGGATCGGGAAGGCGTGCGCACCCTCACCCTCAACCGGCCCGACCGCTACAACGCGCTCTCCGAAGCCCTGCTCGGAGCGCTGCAGGCCGAGATCGACCGGGTGGCGGGGGACCCTTCGGTGCGGGTGGTGGTGCTCGCGGCGCGGGGACCCGCCTTCTGCACCGGCCACGATCTGAAGGAGATGCGCCGCCGTCCCGATGAGGCGTACTACCGGGAGCTCTTCGCGCGTTGCAGCCGCATGATGCAGAGCTTGGTCGCATGCCCCAGGCCGGTCATCGCCCGGGTGCAGGGAATGGCCACCGCGGCGGGCTGCCAGCTCGTCGCGACCGCCGACCTCGCGGTCGCCTCCGCGGAGGCGAGGTTCGCGGTGTCGGGGATCCGGCAGGGCCTCTTCTGCTCGACCCCGAGCGTTGCGCTCAGCCGCAACGTCGGGCGCAAGCGCGCCTTCGAGATGCTGGTCACCGGCGAATTCATCGAGGCGGAGACCGCGCTCGCGTACGGCCTCGTCAACCGCGTGGTGCCGCCGCCGCGGCTCGATGCGGAGGTCGACGCGCTCGCGCGCAGCATCGCGGCGAACCCCCCGGTCGCGGTCGAGACCGGCAAACGCATGTTCTACCGCCAGCTCGAGCAGGATCTCGCCGGAGCCTACGGCTACGCGGGCGAGGTGATGGCCGGCAACATGATGGCCGGGGACGCGGTCGAGGGCATCGACGCCTTCATCGAGAAACGCGAGCCGAAGTGGCGGGGCCGCTGAGGAGGCGGGTGCGAGCCGCCCACCGCGACTCCTTCCGTTCCGGGCCGGCAAGCGACCGCATCGACGGCCCCACTCCAGGCGAGGCGCGCCGGAGGGAGGCGACGACGGGGCGGGCGAGCAGGACCATTCAGAAGTCGAGTTGCGGGGTTCGAAGTACTGGAATCAGGCGA
>CAYFYD010000184.1:0-7905 GCA_964347195.1 uncultured Ectothiorhodospiraceae bacterium | reverse complement strand
CGTTACTCCCGCGTCATCTCCCGTTACTCCCGCGTCATCTCCCGTTACTCCCGCGTCATCTCCCGTTACTCCCGCGGAAGCGGGAATCCATTCCGGCCAACGGATCTCGATGCTCCAGGTCCGAGTGCGCGTGCGCCGGGATGAAAGCGAACTCGGAGTCGGAGACGCGCGCCAAGGCTCCAGGTCCGAATGCGCGTACGCCGGCCTCCCGGGAGTATCGCCAGACCGGGCGGGGCTCGCCATAATCGACGCCCCCGTCTCGCCATCGGGCACGAGCGATGCCGGCCGGCAAGGGTCTCCGCGACCTCGGATTCTGGAGCATCACGCTCGGGGCATGGTGCTACACCTTCGCCACCACCATCGGCACCGCGCTCCTGCCGCAGATGCAGGGGGACCTCTCGGTCGGCCTGGATCAGGTGACGTGGGTGGTCACCGCCGCGGTGGTCGCGGGCGCGATCGGGATCCCTCCCACCCCCTGGCTCGCGGCACGCTTCGGGACCAAGAACCTGCTCGTGGGCTCGATGGTCGCGTTCACCGTCGCCTCGGCCATGATCGGTGCGGCCGGGTCCCTCGAGGAGGTGATCCTGTGGCGGATCTGCCAGGCTTTCTTCGGCGCGCCGATCTTCGTGCTCTCCCAGAGCCTCTGCATCGGCCTCGTCCCCTACGAGCGCCGCGGCACCGCGATGGCGATCTGGTCGGTGGCGCTCACCACGGGCTGGGTGTTCGGGCCGACCGCGGGCGCCTACCTCGCCGACTGGTACAGTTGGCGGGTCAGCTTCTTCATCGTCGCGCCGATCTCGGTGGTGGCGACCTTCGCCTGCGCGGTCTTCCTCGAGCGCGTGGACGAGAACCGGAAGCTCGAGTTCGACTGGACCGGCTTCGTCGCCCTGTCCGTAGTGCTGCTCGCGACCCAGATGGTCTTCAACCGCGGCCAGCGCCTGGACTGGCTCGAATCTCCGGAGATCCTGGGTTGGCTCGCGGTCGCGGCGCTCGCCCTGTCGGTCTACCTCGGACACACCCTCACGAGCCGCCTGCGCTTCATCCGGTGGGAGGTCCTGCGCGACTGGAACCTGAGCTACGGCCTGGTGCTGTGCTCCCTCATGTCGGGCATGAGCCTCGTTCCTCTGGTGCTCATTCCCCCGATGCTCACCAGTCTCAAGGGCCTGGAGGTGGTCACCATCGGACTCGTGTTCGTGTTCCGCGGATCGGTGCAGATCGTGGTGATGATGCTCCTCGGCCCCCTTCTCGCGCGCTACGATCCGCGCTGGCTCTGCGCGTTCGGCTTCCTGGTCTTCGCCTACGGCTGCCACCTCGTCTCCGGCTACAACCCGGACGTCGGACTCTGGGACATCTACCTGCCCCATGTCTTCTTCGGCGTCGGGAGCTCGTTCATGTGGATGTCCATCTTCTACATGATGTACGCCACGGTGAAGGCGGAGTACTACGACGACGCCGCGACCCTGGTGAGCCTGAGCTTCAACGTGGTGAGCAGCGCCGGGGTGGCGCTGCTGGTCGCGCTGCTCACCCGCAGCCTGCAGATCAACACCGAGCAGCTCGGCGCCCACTTCGTCCTCGGCGACGAGCGCCTGCTCTTTGCCGAGCACGCCGCCTACGCGCTCGACCGCAGCGCGGGGCTCGCCGCCGCGTGGGCGGAGGTCTCCGCACAGGCGACCGCCATCGCCTACTCGAACGTCTTCCGACTGATGATGTGGCTCTCGCTCGCCGCGCTGCCCATGCTGTTCCTGGTGCCGTACCGGCGTCCGCAGGCGCCGGCGACGGCCACCGCCTGATCGAAACGCGCGATGACTACGGGGGTGGTGCCGCGCCCGGGGAAGCGCCCAATGGATTCCCGCTCCCCGATCAGGGTCGGGGACGAGCTTCGCGGGAACGAGGGCAGGGACGGTGCTGCGCCCAAGGCAGGGCCTGCTCGAAGACCCGGGAGGCCTGGAGCACCCGCAGGTCCCGGAAGCGCCCCGCGACGATCTGCAGGCCCACCGGGCGGCCGTCCGCGGTGAAGCCGCAGGGGCAGGACGCGGCCGGCATCCAGGTCAGGTTGAAGGGGTAGGAGAACCCCGCCCAGCGGATCCAGTCCCAGGGGTGCTGCTCCCAGTGCTCGGGAATGAGGCGGGGAGCGGGGAAGGCCGCCACCGAGAGGGTGGGGGTGAGGAGCAGGTCGTAGCGCTCGAAGAAGGAACGCACCTTCTGGTAGAGGGCGTTTCGCTGCGCTCGGTGGAGGAAGAAGTCGACGGCGGAGTGGCGGCGGCCGTCCTCGATGCAGGCGACCAGGCCGGGGTCCATGCGCTCGCGCCACTCCGGGAGATGGGGGCCGGCGTTGGCGGCGATCATCGAAGTCCAGATGCAGTGCTCCATTTCGATGTGGTCGCCCCAGCCGGGATCGACTTCCTCGACCGGATAGCCCCGCCCCTAGAGGACGCGCACCGCCGCGGCCACCGGCTCCGCGACCTCCCGGTCCACCGGCAGGTAGCCGAGATCCGGGCTGAAGGCGATGCGCAAGCCGGCGATGCCCTCGTCCAGGCGGACGGGATAGTCCTCGGGGGACGATTCCAGGCTGCCCTGGTCGCGGTCGTCCGGCCCTGCCATCACCCGCAGCATCAGGGCGGCGTCGGCCACGGTGCGCGTGATCGGCCCGACGTGCGAGAGGTGGTCGTTGTTCGACATCGGGTAACAAGGCACCCGCCCGTAGCTCGGCTTGATGCCGTAGACCCCGCAGAACGCGGCGGGCATCCGGATCGATCCCGCCCCGTCGGAACCCTGATGGATCGGGCCGATGCCGGCGGCGGCGCAGATCGCGGCCCCGGTGCTCGACCCCCCGGCGTTGTAGCCGTGCTTCCAGGGGTTGTGCGAGACGCCGGTGAGGGGGCTGTCGCCGCAGCCCTTCCAGCCGAACTCGGGGGTGGTGGTCTTGCCGATCATGATCGCGCCCGCCTCCGCGAGCCGGGTGACGAAGGGGGCGTCCTCGTCCGGCACCCGGTCCGCGAACATGTGGGAGCCGCCCATGGTCCTCACGCCCTTCGTGAACGCGAGGTCCTTGATGGTGACCGGCACGCCGTGCAGGGCGCCGGGCCGCTCGCCCCGCATCAGCGCGCTCTCCGCGCGCCGCGCCGCGTCCAGCGCCGGCTCGGCGGTCTCGGTGCAGACCGCGTTGAGCCGCGGGTTCAGGGCATCGAGGCGCGCGAGCGTCGCCTCCATGACTTCCACCGGAGAGATCGCCCGGCGCTCCATCAGGCGAACGAGGTCCACGGCGGAGGTGTAGGCCAGATCGTCGTCATTCACGGGGATGCTCCTTCTGTGGACCTCCGGGGCACGCGCTCCGCCGGCCGGAGCATCGACGGGATCACAGGTCAGTCGCATGCAGCCTGTTCTGTCGGCGCAACTCGCTTGCGACGAAGGGCGCATGTCGCCTCACATAGTCGATGGTGACTGCCTTGCACCAGTATTCCTCCGCGTACTCCTCGCGCGCGCCACAGCATTCGTCATCATTGAGTCGAAGGCGTTTGATGGTGTCCTCGACGGCCGCGGTGGTCGGATCGGCCAAGCCATCCGCAGGCCGCACCTGAAAGGCGACCAGCTCCAGCTCGAACCATCCGTCCTCGACTTCGAAGGGATCCAGGACAGAGACGGCGTCACCTTTCCGAGCGTTCATCAGCGAGCACGCGAGCCGGTAGTTGCACCACTCGTAGGCGTAGTCCCATCTCGAGGACTTCGCGACCATGTGGTCGACGCTTCGTGCTCCGGTACCTCGGGGGATGTAGAGGCAGAGGTACGAGCAAATGCGACAATAGCCTTCCAGCAGGTCGTTCAGGGATCTGCGCCAGCAGGGCGGGAACTCACCGGCGGGAATGGCCGCTTTCGAACCGGAGTAGCGTTGATCCGCCAACTTCTCGAGAGCGCGAAGGCCTGGTTGTCTCACACATTTGTCGAATGTCTCTGGTTCCGGCGCCGGGATGACTCGGATCATGGCGCACCGCCCCGGTTCTCCACGAATGCGTTCCACCGCACCCAGAAGCGATCGATGTCGGGCAATACGGCACGCAATTCGTCGTGGACAGCCATTACTTCCCGGAGTGGCGGCTCCGTCCGCCGGAGAATCTCCCGTGCGTGGAGGATCGCCTGTTCGGCTTCCAGGCTTCGGTCGGTGGGAAGGTCGAAGGCTTCGCTCGTCAGCCACGAGCCGGCCGTGCCGTGCGGCGTGTAGCTGCGCCGACGAAGACACGCTCGGGGTGGGTCTCCTTCCATGTCGAGGTCGAACCACGCATCCTGCTCGGGATCGAACCACGGCTCCGCAGAAGCGAGCACCAGGGGCGAATGGGTGGAGACGACGAGCTGAAGGTCGACGCCGTCTCGAAGCGCAGGCCCGAGGTTCCGCAACGCCTCGAGTATCGAGCGCTGCCATCGGGGATGCAGATGACTTTCCACCTCGTCGAACAACATGACCAAGTGTCGGGTGGGTTCATCGCCGCGCAGCTCGGACGCGATCAGGTGCTCGCTCCAGGTCCATATCAACATATAGGCGAGGGCCACCATTCGACGTATGCCGGATGACGCATGAACTATCGGCACGTGGCCGGCGTACTCCGTCGCAATGGTCGGAATGTCGCGCGCATCGTTGACGGACAGGCGCATGGTCGATCCGGGCTCGATCGCGTGGGCCGGGTTCCTTCCCGGGGACAAGGCCCGCAAGGCCGACGCCATGCGGGTGGCGTTGACGTCATCGGCCTGGATCCACCTGGACCAGTCATACAGCAACCCGTTGCAGACGGGAACCGGGCGTCCGGCCACGCTATCCCGGAGTCCGTCCCACACTTCTGCCTCGGTGAACACGTATGCGGACCGGCGCTCCCCGAGGCTGGCATCACTCGGTCGCCTCCAGTAGTTCCGGGCAGGATCCCATACCGAAAACGATCCGTCCGCGTGCGCATACACGACGATGCCCGGAAGCGCAGGACGCCCCGGACGCCCCAGCCAAGTCTGATCGGGTCGTGAAAACTCCGCCCCCCAGGAAAGGGATCCCGTCCGGCCGCGCACGGAAAACTCCATGGTCGACGCACTTTGCGGGTCGTGGGGACGGGCCGGATAGCCGGACGTCATTCGTCGATTCACTTCCCGCGGCCAGCGTCGGGTCAACGCCCACCACGCCACGTCCAGCAGGAAGCTCTTTCCGAGACCGTTGTCGCCGGTGATGAGGTTTACCCGCTTCGCGAAGTCGATAGCCATCTCCGGCGCCGGTCCCACGTTCTCGAGCGCCAAGTGCTCGATCATGGCCATTCTCCCGACGGATACCCCGTCAATTCAGCCGCTTGCATCCGAGTGCGGTGCTACGGCACATCGTCGCTACCCCATGCGCGGCCCGGTTCGCCTTCACGAGCTCGAAGACCTCTCCGGCACCGTGCCGGTCTCCCTATGCTCCTGGAACTCACGGGCTGAGATCGAGGGCCTCTCCCTGGCGATTCCTCACCACCGAGAAGTGGCGGCGGTCCAGGGTGACGATGCGAGTCGTGCCCAAGCGCTCGGCGAGCACGACCACGGATGCATCGGTGGTGCCGAGCGGCAGATCCCCGTAACGGCGCACCAGCTCGCCGATTCGAATCCAGTCCTCCGGCTCGGGTGCCAGCACGTGGTAGGTGGCGAGGCCGTGGACGAAGCGCGCTTCCGATTCTGGGCCATGCCGTTTGCCGAGCAGATAGCACACCTCCGCAATGCAGAGCGCAGGAATGACCAAGTCGAGCTCCCGCCGCGTGAGCACCTCCACGCACGGGGCATGATCCGGGTCGGCGGCGTTGGCGGTCGCCAGCAACGGGCCGCTGTCAACGATGGCCAGCAATGTCATCCGCCCAGGTGTCGGCCAGCGCCTCGTCCAGGGAGCGCGCCTCGACTCCGGGATCGTCGACGATACCCTGCCAGGGGAGCCCCGCATCCCGCGGCGCGCGAAGGCTTGCCTCCAACGACTCCCGAATCACCGCCGACAGACTGATACCACGCCGCCGGGCTTCTCGGCGGGCGAGTTGGGCGAGCCCGTCCGGTAGAGAAACTGTGGTACGCATGGGTCGTTCATCAGGTATGAACAGGTGAAGGGATGCTAGCAGAATTCCGGGGCCTCGGGTCGAAGTTTGAAAACCCTCCCGCCGCTTTCAGGTCGCGGCCGCCCGCGCTGAAACCGGATCAGGAGTCGGTATCAACCAGCATGCCCGCGCCCTCTGCGCAGGCTGCGAACATGGGCCTCCACGTCGTTCATGTCGTCGCGGTTTCTCCACATCCCGAAAGCGGGGAGAGACCTCGGGTCGCGCTTCGGCGTCTCGTCTCCCTGTTCGATGCCGACCAGCCTCGCCCGGGGCGTGCCGCGGTAGGTGATCGTCACCGTTTCGCCCCGGTCCAGGCAGGCCAGCACTTCTCCTACCCGACCACGCAGGTCCTTGGCGCTCACTTTCACTCGACTACGCTCCAAGTGTCACTCTCGAGTGTTCACTTGCCCTGCGACGTCAACAAAGAAGGCAGATCATGGCGAGATGCCGAACGCGCCGAGCGCTGTTTCACGCAAGGGTCCCGATTGTCGAGCTCCCCGACGGCAGGTCGAATGGGGCAACGGGTCTCCGGAGCTCCCCCGGCGCGTCGTGCGTGGTCCCCTTCAGCACCCTTCGTGCGGTGTCGAGGTATCGGGTGCGTCGTGGTGGGCGTCCCGGTGTCGTGTCTTCACCTCGGCGTCGTGCTGGCCGAGGGAAGGGGCGCTGCGGCGAAGGGGCGGGCGCTCGCCGTCGAAGCGCAGCGGCATGCCCACGAGGCGCAGCGAGTCCCCGGGCAGGTTCTGGAGCATGTCGAGGGCCAGGGTCTGCTCGTGCGCCATCACCTCGGCGGTGCCCCGCACCGGCGCGCTCGGCACCCCGGCCGCCTCCAGCCTCGCCTGCCAGTGCTCTCTCGGCTTCTCCGCGAACCGGGGTTCGATGAGGCGGTTCAGGGCTCCGAGGTTCCGGTAGCGTTTCTGGTTGGTGTCGAAGCGGGGGTCGGCGGGCCATTCGGGGTGCCCGAGGACCTCCGCGAGGCGGGCGAAGAGACGCTCGTTGGGGGCGGCGACGACGAGGTGGCCGTCCGCGCACGCATAGGCCTGGTAGGGCGCGAGCCCGCGCACCCCGGAGCCCTGCCTTCCCGGGCTGCGGCCGGCCGCCTGCACCACCGTCGCATGCGTGGTCATCCAGGCGATCGCGGTCTCGTAGAGCGAGGCGTCCACCACGCAGCCCCGCCCGGTCTCGGCCCTGCGGTTGAGGGCGGCGAGAATGCCGATCGCGCACCACATGCCGGTGCCCATGTCGATGATCGAGGTGCCCACCCGCACCGGAGGGCGTCCCTCCTCGCCGGTTACGCTCATGATGCCCCCGCAGGCCTGCATCAGCGGGTCGTAACCGGGCTGGTGTCGCAGCGGTCCCCGGTCACCGAAGGCGCCGAGGTTGCAGTAGACGAGGCGGGGGTTCTCGGCGCTGAGCTCCGCCGCCCCGAGCCCGTAGCGCTCGACGGCGCCGGGACGCAGGTTCTGGACGACGACGTCGACTTCGGAGACGCAGAGGCGGCGCAGCCAGGCCCGCTCCGTCTCGTCCTTGAGATCGACGGTGATGCCGCGCTTGTCGCGGTTGAGCGCTTCGTAGAACGACGAGCGCCCGTCCGGGAACAATTGTCCCCACTGGCGGGCGTCGTCGCCGGTGCCGGGACGTTCCACCTTGAGCACATCGGCCCCGAGGGCGGCGAGCAGCCACGCCGCGTAGGGGGCGGCGACGCTGCTGCCGAGCTCGACGACCCGCACGCCGGCGAGGGGCTGGTGGGCCGCCAGAGTTTCCTCCGGCTTCAATGCTTGCTCGTCTCGGCTCACGCGTCCTGGCTACCGGGTTCGGCTAGTGCACG
>CAYFYD010000183.1:0-7930 GCA_964347195.1 uncultured Ectothiorhodospiraceae bacterium | reverse complement strand
ATGACGGATGGTGCGGGAATGACGGAGGGTGCGGGAATGACGGAGGGTGCGGGAATCCACGGCAGCCCGCGCATCCCGGCGAAGGCAGCGAGCCCCGCGCCGCCTTCCGTCATTCCCGCGGAAGCGGGAATCCACGACAGCCTGCGCATTCCGGCGATAGTGATCACCGCTCGGAGCGACGCGACGCGGGATAGGGCCCCCGGAGCCGGTTGCGTTATCCTGTCCCGCTCCACCGTCTGCCGCCCGCCCTTCCATGCACGCACATTACCTTCCCGAAGAAGTCGAGGCGCGAGCCCGGGCCTACTGGCAGGAACGCCGGACTTTCCGGGTCACCGAGGACCCGGGACGGGAGAAGTTCTACTGCCTGTGCATGTTCCCGTACCCGAGCGGGCGCCTGCACATGGGCCACGTGCGCAACTACACCATCGGCGACGTGGTGGGCCGCTACCAGCGGATGCGGGGCAGGAACGTGTTGCAGCCGATGGGCTGGGACGCCTTCGGCCTGCCGGCGGAGAACGCCGCGATCGACGCGGGGGTGGCGCCGGCGAAGTGGACCCACGAGAACATCGCCTACATGAAGCGCCAGCTCCAGCGCCTCGGCTTCGGCTACGACTGGGAGCGGGAGATCGCCACCTGCCGGCCCGACTACTACCGCTGGGAGCAGTGGTTCTTCACCCGGCTCCACGAGAAGGGCATCGCGTACCGGCGCCTCGCCGAGGTCAACTGGGACCCGGCCGAAGGCACGGTGCTCGCGAACGAGCAGGTGGTGAACGGGAGGGGCTGGCGCTCCGGCGCCCCGGTGGAACGGCGGCGGATCCCCCACTGGTTCCTCAGAATCACCGACTACGCGGACGAGCTGCTCGATGCCCTCGACACGCTGGACTGGCCGGAGGCGGTCAAGAACATGCAACGGCACTGGATCGGCCGTTCGGTCGGGGTCGAGCTCGATTTCCCGCTCGAGACCGGAGGGGGAGCTCTGCGCGTCTTCACCACCCGCCCCGACACTCTCTTCGGCGCGACCTTCATGGCGGTGGCCCCCGAGCACCCCGTCGCACGGGATCGGGCGGAGCGGGACCCGGAGATCGCCCGCTTCGTCGCGGAGTGCCGTGCCGGGAGCACCGCGGAAGCCGACCTCGAGACGATGGAGAAGGTCGGCCGCCCCCTCGGCGTGCACGCGATCAACCCCGTCAACCGCGAGCGCATCCCGGTGTGGGTCGCGAACTTCGTGCTCATGAGCTACGGCACCGGCGCGATCATGGCGGTGCCCGGCCACGACGAGCGCGACCACGAGTTCGCCGGCAGGTACGGGCTGCCGATCCGGCAGGTCATCGCACCCGCCGACGGCACCGAGGTCGACATCCAGGCCGCGGCGTGGACCTCGAAGGAGAACATGGTCACCGTCGACTCCGGGGACTTCTCCGGGCTCGACTACGCCCGCGCCTTCGACGCCTTCGCGGGCTGGCTCGAGGAGCACGCCAACGGCGAGCGCAAGGTGAACTACCGGCTGCGCGACTGGGGGGTGTCGCGGCAGCGCTACTGGGGCTGCCCGGTGCCCATTCTGCGCACCGGGTCGGGGCGCGAGCGGGCGGTGCCCGACGCCGACCTCCCGGTGCGCCTGCCGGAGGACGTGGCCCTCTCCGGAGGGGGTTCTCCGCTCGCGACCATCCCTTCCTTCGTCGAGACCGTGGACCCGGTGACCGGAGAGCCCGCCCGGCGCGACACCGACACCTTCGACACCTTCGTCGACTCCGCCTGGTACTACGCGCGTTTCGCCTGTCCGGACGCCGAGGCCATGGTCGACGAGCGGGCCAACTACTGGCTGCCGGTGGACCAGTACATCGGCGGTATCGAGCACGCGGTGCTGCACCTGCTCTACGCGCGCTTCTACTGCAAGCTGATGCGCGACGAAGGTCTGCTCGATTCCGACGAACCCTTCACCAACCTGCTCTGCCAGGGCATGGTGCTCAAGGAGACCTATTACCGGGAGAACCCCGGCGGCCCGCCCACCTGGTACTCCCCCCACGAGGTCGAGATCGAGCACGACGACCGGGGCAAAACGGTGGGCGCGCGCCTGAAGCGCGACGGCGCCCCGGTCGAGGTCGGCGGGGTGGAGAAGATGTCGAAGCAGAAGAAGAACGGCGTGGACCCCGAAGACATGGTGAAGCGTTTCGGCGCGGACACCGTGCGCCTCTACATGATGTTCACCTCGCCGCCCGAGCAGACGCTCGAGTGGCAGGACGGTGCGGTGGTGGGCATGTACAGCTTCCTGAAGCGACTGTGGAAGCGGGTGCACGCCCACGTTCACGGCGGCGCGGGAAGCGGCGAGGCGCCGGACCCGGGCGCGCTCGACGGCGGGCAGCGGCACCTGCGGCGGCGGGTCCACGAGACGATCGCCAAGGTGAGCGACGATGTGGGCCGGCGCTACAAGTTCAACACCGCCATCGCCGCGATCATCGAGCTCGACAACGAGCTCGCCCGCTTCCCGGTCGACGACGCCCGGGACCGCGCCGTCGTGCGGGAAGCCCTGGAGACGATCGTCCTGCTGCTCTCGCCGGTGGTGCCGCATATCTGCCACGAGCTGTGGTTCGCGCTCGGCCATGAGCGTGCGGTGGTCGACGAGCCCTGGCCGCAACCCTCCCCGGGGGCGCTGGTACGCGAGGAGGTGGAGCTGGTGGTGCAGGTGAACGGCAAGCTGCGCGGCCACATCTCGGTGCCGGTGCACGCGAACGACCAGGACATCACGGACGAGGCGTTCAACAACGAGAACGTGCGCCGCTTCGTCGCGGGCCGGGACGTGCGCCGCACCGTCGTGGTGCCGGGGCGCCTGGTGAACATAGTGGTGTAGGTGTGGTGTGGGTTCCATGAGACTCTCGACGACACTCCGTGCCCGGCGCCGGGGCCGGATGTCCATGCACGCCGCCGGGCGGCGAGCGGCGCTCGCGGGCATCGCGATCGGCGCCCTGCTCGCAGGATGCGGCTTCCAGCCCCGCGGGCAGGCGATGCCGGGCGAGGCGGCAGGGAATCTGTACATCGACGCGCCGCCCGCGCTCGAGGTCGAGATCGAGTCGGCGCTCGCGGGGAGCGCGCTGCGCCGTTCGGCGAGCCGGGCGGGGGCGGACGCGGTGCTCGTCGTCAGATCGGAGCGCTTCGAGCGGCGCGTGCTCTCGGTGGACCCTTACGACGGCAGCGAGCGCGAAGCCGAGATCGCGTACACCGTCGACTTCCGGACCGGGCACGGCGGCGAGGGCTCCGCTCTGGAGGTGCACCACATCACGCTGCGGCGCGACTACCTCTCCACCCCCGAAGAGGTCGTCGCCAAGGAGCACGAGGAGGACCTGATCCGGGCGGAGCTCCGCCGGGAAGGCGCGGCCCTGCTCCTGCGCCGCGCGGCGGCCGCGCTGGTCAGCGCCGCGTCGCAGTGACCCCGACCGGTGCGCGCGCGGTCCGGCCGGGAGGACGGGCGCGCCGCGCGTAGCGGTGGGCGCTGGACGCCACCACCGCGCAGTGACCCCGGTAGACGCGGTGAGCGACTCGATCCGCGCCCGCTCCGGCGAGCGCAGGGGGGACCGCGCCCGGCGCAGCGGTGTTATCCTGTCCCCGGGTTCCAGAAAGGATTCACGCATGGACAAGGACACCACCGTGAGCAGGGATACGATCGCGGTCGCGGCTACCGGTGCAACGCTCCTCGCCGCTATCATCGCCGCGGGCGCTCTGAACCATCACTCCATCTCCTCGCTGCGACTGGACGTCACGGCACTGCGCTCCGAAGTGGCCGACTTCCGGGAGCGGGTGGTCCGCGAGATGGGCGCGCTCGGCGAGCGCATCGGCCGCCTGGAAGTCGAAGTCGGCATACTGAAGGTCGATTTCGCCACCCTGAAGGATGACGTCACCATACTCAAGGACGATGTCGCTACCCTGAAGGACGACACCGCCACCTTGAAGGTCGATGTCGCCACCCTGAAGGATGACGTCACCGTACTCAAGGACGATGTCACCACTCTGAAGGGCGATGTCACTACCCTGAAGGAATCCGGCTACGGCGCCTGAGGCCCGCTCCGGCGAGCGCGCTGCCTGACGTGCGCATCCGTCCCGAAGACCTCTCGCGGCGCCTCGAGGCGCGAGCGCTCGCCCCGGTCTACCTGGTGCACGGGAACGAGCCCTTGCAGATCGAGGAGAGCCTGGACGCGGTCCGCGCCGCGGCGCGCTCGCGCGGCCACGAGGAGCGGGTGGTGCTGCACGCGGACACCGGCTTCGACTGGAGCGAGCTGCGCCGTCTGCGGGACAGCCTCTCGCTCTTCTCTGAAAAGCGACTCCTCGATCTGCGTCTCGGTCTCCCCCGGCCCGACCGGGCGGGCGCCGATGCCCTGCTCCACTACGCAGAGCGCCCCAATCCGGACTGCGTGCTGCTTCTGAGCGCGGGTGCACTCGATTGGCGCGAGCAGCGCGCGCGCTGGTATCGGGCCCTCGATGGGGCCGGTGCGGTGGTGCAGACCTGGCCTGTCCCGCCCCGGCAGCTTCCGCGCTGGATCGCGCAGCGGGCGAGGCGGCGGGGACTCGTCATCGCGGAGGACGCCGCGGCGGCGCTCGCGGAGCGGGTGGAGGGCAATCTGCTCGCGGCCGCGCAGGAGGTGGACAAGCTCCGCCTGCTGCACGGAAGCGGCCGGATCGATCTCGACGACGCCCTCGCTTCGAGCTCCGACAGCGCGCGCTACGGCGCCTTCGACGCCAGCGACGCCGCCCTGGCCGGCGACGGGGTGCGCGCGCTCAAGGTCCTCGCCCGCCTGCGGGAGGAGGGCACCGAGATCGCCTATGTCTCGTTCGCGCTCGCGCGCGAGGTGCGCGGACTGGCCTCGATGGCGGACGAGGTGTCGCGGGGCGAGAACGAGGCCCGGGTGCTCGGACGCCACCGCGTGCGCGAGCGGCGCCGGCCGCTGGTCACCCGCGCCCTGCGCCGCCACCGCCTCGGAGCCTGGACCGCAATGCTGCGGCAGGCCGCGTATCTGGACCGGGTCATCAAGGGCGCCGAACGCGGCGCGGCCTGGGACGAGGCGGCGCGGCTCGCACTGATGCTGGCCGGTGCACCGATCCTGCGGGGAACGGCGCAGGAGGTCGGCCACCAATGGAGTTGACCGGCCGTGCAGCACGAGGGCGGTCCGGTGTTGCTTCCGCCGCCGCATGATTGACGGACCTCGCGCGACGGGTACCATCGGGAGACCGGCCACCGGGAGGAAGCCGTCATCGCTACCGCCGTCCATGAACTGAGTCCGGGTCGCCCGCACCCGGCCCCGGGAGGCATCGACGCGTACATGCGCGACCTCGGCCGGCGCGCCCGCGCCGCGGCACGGGCCCTCGCCCGCGCCGGCACCCGGGAGAAGAACCAAGCGCTCGAGGCGAGTGCGAGCGCGATCCTCGACGCGGGCGACGCCCTGCGGGCGGCGAACCGGGAGGACCTCGACCGGGCGCGGGCGCGCGGCATCGCTCCCGCCCTGCTCGACCGCCTCGAGCTCACCCCTGCGCGGGTGGCGGCGATGGCCGAGGGCCTGCGCGAGATCGCGGCGCTTCCGGACCCGGTGGGGGAAGTGAGCGAGCTGCGCTACCGCCCCTCCGGCATCCAGGTCGGCCGCATGCGGGTACCGCTGGGTGTTATCGGTATCGTCTACGAGTCGCGGCCCAACGTGACCGCGGACGCGGCCGGCCTGTGCCTCAAGGCCGGCAACGCCACCCTGCTCCGGGGGGGATCGGAGGCGATCCGTTCCAACCTCGCGATCGCGCGCTGCATCGCGCAGGGGCTCACCCGGGCAGGGCTGCCGGTGGATGCGGTGCAGGTGGTCGAGACCACGGACCGGGCCGCGGTCGGTGCCCTGATCCGCATGGACGAGCAGGTCGATGTGATCGTGCCGAGAGGGGGGAAGGGCCTGATCGAGCGGATCGCGAAGGAGGCGATGATCCCGGTGATCAAGCACCTCGACGGCGTCTGCCACGTGTACGTCGACGACCGCGCCGACCTCGCCAAGGCGCAGGAGATCGCCTTCAACGCCAAGGCCCAGCGCTTCGGGACCTGCAACACGATGGAGACCCTGCTGGTGGCGCAGGGGGTGGCGGGGGAAGTGCTCCCTCCCCTTGCCGCGCGCTACGAAACGGCGGGGGTGGAGCTGCGCGGGTGCCCCGAGACCTGCGCCATCATCGCTCCCGCCGGCCGGCCGGCGAGCGACGAGGACTGGGACACCGAGTACCTCGCCCCCATCCTGTCGATACGAGTGGTGGCCGGCATCGACGAGGCGATGGACCACATCCGCGAACACGGCTCGCAGCACACCGACGCCATCGTCACCGAGGACTGGTCGCGGGCCCGGCGCTTCCTCGCCGAGGTGGACTCGAGCTCGGTGATGGTCAACGCGTCGACCCGTTTCGCCGACGGCTTCGAGTACGGCCTCGGGGCGGAGATCGGCATCAGCACCGACAAGCTGCACGCCCGCGGTCCGGTGGGCCTCGAGGGCCTCACCTCGCAGAAGTTCATCGTGCTCGGAGACGGCCACGTCAGGACCTGACAGAGAACGGAGCCCGGGGGGCGCAGCCCCGCGGCCGGGGCGAGGGCCGGACTGCTTCCCTCCCGTGCCGGGCCGCTTCCCGGGGCCTCGGCCGGGTCTCGTGGGCGCGGCGGGTCCCGCCGGGCACGGCCCGTCCCGGATTCCGGCCGGCCGGGCGCGGGCCTCGGAGCTCCCCCTGGAACCCGGCTCGGAAAGCCCACGAGCGAAGGGGGTCCGCGCCACGTGCACGAAGGACGGAGGTGTCCCCGCGTAGTGCCCGCCATCGGCATCCTCGGGGGCACCTTCGACCCGGTGCACTGCGGCCACCTCCGCCTCGCGGTGGAGATGCGGCGGCGTATAGGACTGGACACGGTGCGCCTCGTGCCGGCTCGCGAGCCGCAACTGCGCGCGCCGCCGGTGGCGAGCGCGGCGGAGCGCCGCAGCATGCTGCACGCGGCGCTCGCCGGGCTCGGAGCGCTCGCGGTGGACGAGCGCGAGCTCGAGCGCGCCGGCCCCAGCTACAGCGTGGACACCCTGCGCGAGATGCGGCGCGAGCACCCCGGCGAGCCCCTGTGCTTCATCGTCGGCCTCGATGCCTTCCTGCGCCTCGATGAATGGGAGCGATGGCAGGAGATCCCGGCGCTCGCGCATCTCGCCGTCGCCCGGCGCGCGAGAAGCCCGCTGCCCGGACAAGGGCCGCTCGCCCGGCTCCTCCACGAATGCGGCGCCGCGGACCCGGCCGCGCTTCGCCGCCGGCCGGCGGGCCTAGTGCACGTGGCCGACCTCCCCCTGCCCGATGTCTCGGGGTCGGAGGTCCGCCGGCGCCTCGCCCGGGGCCTGAACGTGGACGGCCTGGTGCCGCCCGCGGTCCTCGAAGTGATCGAAAGGCAAGGTAGCTATCGCCCATGCAAGCAAAGCAAGTGACCCGGCTCGTGGTCGACGCCCTGAACGAACGCAAGGGCGAAGACATCGTCGTGCTCGACGTGCACGAGCTCACCGACATCACCGATTACATGATCGTCACGAGCGGCCGGTCCCGCCGCCAAGTGACTGCCCTCGCGGAGGAAGTGATCCTTAAGTCGAAGCGGGCCGGGCGACCACCCTTGGGGGTGGAGGGCCTCGAGCGCGGCGAGTGGGTCCTCATCGACCTCCTCGACGCGGTGGTGCACGTCATGCAGCCCGAGACCCGGGACTTCTACCAGCTCGAGAAGCTGTGGGGCGGCAAGGAGGCGCGCCTCCCCCTGCCGTCGGCGGCGCCTTGATCCGCATCCGTAGTCGGATAACGAGTTTGCGTCCCGGAGAGTCGATGGATTCCCGCTTCCGCGGGAATGACGGAAGGGGCGCGGGAATGACGGAAGGGGCGCGGGAGTGACGGAGGGGGCGCGGGAATGACGGAGGGGGTG
>CAYFYD010000182.1:0-7936 GCA_964347195.1 uncultured Ectothiorhodospiraceae bacterium | reverse complement strand
ATCCGCGGACTCGAGCTCGACACCCACCTCTTCGGCATCGACGAAGGCGGCATCCACCTCTTCGGCACGGACTCCGCGGGCAAGGACATCTTCTCGAGGACGCTGCACGCGATCTGGACCTCGCTCGCCGTGGGCACCATCGGGATGCTGATCGGCTTCGTTCTCGCCCTGATCATCGGCGGGGTATCGGGCTACTTCGGCGGCTACATCGACGGGTTCCTCCAGATGATCACCGATGCGGTGCGCACGGTGCCGACGATCCCGCTCTTCATGACGCTCGCCGCGTTCGTGCCGGCCGAATGGAGTGCGGAGGCGCGCTTCTTCTTCATCTCCGTTATCCTGGGGCTGGTCGGCTGGCCGACCCTCGCCCGCCGGATCCGTACCCACCTCCTGACCGAACGCAACCAGGAGTACGTCCTCGCGGCGAAGCTCTGCGGAGCCTCTCCCGGTCACGTGATCCGGCGCCACCTGCTGCCGAGCTTCGCCAGCTACATCATCGTGGACCTCGTCATCTCCTTTCCCTACATGGTGCTCTCGGAGACCGCGCTCAGCTTCATCGGGCTCGGTCTCAAGGAGCCGGTGAACTCGCTCGGGGTCCTGCTCCAGGCGGTGACCAATGCCGACGTGCTGCTGAACTACCAGTGGCACTTCATCCCGGCGATCTTCTTCATCGCACTCGTGCTCGCCTTCGTGTTCGTGGGCGACGGCCTGCGCGACGCGGCGGACCCCTACTCGGACCGGCACCGGTGAGCGCTCCCCTCATCGAAGTCGAGAACCTGACGGTGCGCTTCCGCACCGACGAGGGGTTGATCACCGCGGTCGAGTCCACCTCGTTCCGGATCGCTCCGGGCGAAGTGCTCGGCCTCGTCGGAGAGTCCGGCTCGGGAAAGTCGGTGACCGCGCAGTCCCTGATGCAGCTCAACGCCGGCAACACGCGCTACGACCCGGAGAGCCGGATCCGCCTCCACCTCGACACCGGCAGCATCGAGGTGCTGGGTCTGCGCCGGGCGCGCGACCTGATGGTCGTGCGGGGCGGCGCGATCTCGATGATCTTCCAGGAACCGATGGCGAGCTTCGCCCCCGGCCTGACCATCGGCCGCCAGATGGTGGAGCAGCTCGAGCTTCACACCGACCTGACGAAGCGCGCGGCGCGCGATCACTCGGTGGAAATGCTCGAACGGGTGGGGATCTCCGATGCGGGACGGCGCTTCGATCAGTACGCTTTCGAGCTCTCCGGGGGGATGCGCCAGCGGGCGATGATCGCGATGGCGCTCTCGACCCGGCCCAGGCTCCTCATCGCGGACGAGCCGACCACCGCCCTCGACGTGACCATTCAGGCACAGGTCATCGACCTGATGAAGGAGCTGGTAGCGGAGCTCGGCATGGCGATCCTGTTCATCACCCACGACCTCGGGGTGATCGCGCAGACCGCCGACCGGGTAGCGGTGATGTACCTGGGGAGGATCGTCGAGGCCGGTCCGGTGCGCGACGTGCTGCGCTCTCCCGCCCATCCCTACACCCGCGGGCTGCTCGACGCCCTGCCGAAGCTCGATGCGCTGGACGAACCCCTGACGCCGGTTCCCGGCGACATCCCGAGCCCCCTCGAGCGGCCGCGGGGATGCGTGTTTCACACCCGCTGTCCGGAGGTGATCCGGGGGCTCTGCGGCAACCGGCTGCCGGGGCCGGTGGAGGTCGGCGCCGCGCACCACGCGGCCTGCTTCCTGCTGGCCGGGACCGAGGAGGCCGCCGTGCGATGACCGAGCCCCTCGTCGCCCTCCATGACCTCGAAGTGCACTTCCCGGTGGGCCGGCGCGTCTTCGGCGCGCAGCTCGTGGTGCGCGCGGTCGACGGGGTGTCGTTCCGGATCATGCCGGGGCAGTTCTACGGGCTGGTGGGCGAGTCGGGGTCCGGCAAGACCACGCTCGGGCGCGCGATCCTGATGGCGGTGCCCATCGCGGGCGGGAGCGGGACCTACGACGACGGCGAAGTGCGCTACGACCTCAACCGCATGACGCCGGCCGAGGTCAAGGCCTACCGCCGGCGCGCCCAGCTCATCTTTCAGGACCCTTACGCGGCGCTCAGCCCCCGGATGACGGTACGCGACATCATCGCCGAGCCCCTGGAGGTCATGGGGCTCACCGCTTCGCGCGAGGAGACGGACCACCGGGTGCGCGAGATCGCCGCCAAGTGCCGGCTCAACCTGGAGCATCTGCGCCGCTTCCCGCACGCCTTTTCCGGCGGGCAGCGCCAGCGGATCTCGATCGCGCGCGCCCTGGTGTGCAGCCCGCGATTTCTGGTCGCGGACGAGAGCGTGGCGGCGCTCGACGTCTCCATCCAGGCCGACATCCTCAACCTGTTGAAGTCCCTGCAGAACGATCTCGGCCTCACCTTCCTCTTCATCAGCCACGACCTGAGCGTGGTCGCCCACACCTGCGACGTGGTGTCGGTGATGTATCTCGGCACCCTGGTCGAGACCGCACCGACCCGGCGCCTCTTCACCGCGCCGCGTCACCCCTACACGCGGGCGCTGCTCTCCGCGATCCCCTCTCTCGATCCCGACGATCGGGATCGGGCGCAGCGCCTGAGCGGCGAGATCCCGAGCCCCATGAACCCGCCGAGCGGATGCCGGTTCCATCCGCGCTGCCCCCACGCCGCCCCGCTGTGTCGCGAGAAGACGCCGCTGCTGGAGGCCGCCGACGGCGCCGGAAGACACACCGTGGCCTGTCACCGCTTCCGGGAGCTCTGACCCCCGCATTGCTCGGCGACTTCCTGCTGCGGACGCCGATCCGCTCCCGGTGAACGGACGTACTCCCTCGAGTCACTTCGGCATGGCGAAACGGTTGTCGCAGTCCTTCACGAGGTCAATCTGCTTCTGACGCCGTCCGGAGCAAGCTGAAGTCCCGAATCCGGGGATGAATCGGGCGAAGCTCCGGCGGCCCCAATCGGCCCTCGCTACACTACTGTCTTCGAGCACCCTGTCCGGAGGCGGAGAACGGATGCGGTCCATGCACTTCGAGCGAAGGCCGGCAAAACGGTGGCAGGAGGAGATACCGGGTACACGCTGGTTCAAAGTGGACCTGCATGTCCACACCGTCGATGACCATCCTGGCGGAAGAGCTCGTCTGCCGGACGGGCTGTCCGGCGACGTGACGGACCCCGAGCTCCTCACGCGCTATGCAAGGTGCTTCCTGCAAGCTTCGGTTGCCAACGGTGTGCAAGTCATCGGGCTGACTCCACACTCTCCGCGCGCCGGAACCACGCCGGAGACCAGTGCCGTCTGGAAGATCGTCGACGAGTGGAACGACGGAGACGACGACGATGGGGTTCCTTTCCGGGAGAAGATCTTCGCGGTGTTTCCGGGCTTCGAGCCCAACGTCAACGACGGATCAACGGGCATTCATCTCCTGTTCCTCTTCGATCCCGAGATCGGCCGGGACCCCTACCTTTCACTCTACGACGCCATCATGGACGCTCGCGTGCCGTGGGAACACAGTGCGCTTCGACTCACCTCTCGCGATGCGAACGCTATCTTCGCAACACTCGACCAGCGCCAATCGGAGAGCGACGGGTCGGCCACCCCCTGGCGCTACATTGCACTGGCGCCTCATTTCCAGCGGGAGCATGGAGTGTTCCGGGAGATGCGAAGCAAGACGCTCGAGAGGTTTCCCTGCCACCGACTCTCCGGGTACGAGCTCGGAGACGACGCTTTGCCGAACGACCTTGATCACAGGAAGAAGCCCGGCAGGTTTCTGTTGCCCTTCATGGAAGAGCACCGCCAAGCCTTCTTTCACGCGAGCGACGCCTGCTCCACAGAGGAGCTTGGCCGCCGGCACACGTGGATGAAGCTCGCGAGCCCCCGTGTCGACTCTCTGCGTCAAGCATTCATCGCGAGTGATTCGCGGACGCGCATCGCTTTCGAGAGACATGGTGAAGGCGGGCTGCGACCGCTCCGCGACGCACCGGACGCCAGCTCGAGCACCCGTCCCTGGCTCAAGAGCTTGAGCATCCGTGGTACGGGGTCGTTCTTCGGCATCAGGGGAGGGGGTACTTCGACCATCCGGCTCAGTCCCGATCTGACCTGCATCATCGGCGGCAGCATGACGGGGAAGAGCACGTTGCTGGACGGCCTGCGGGTTCACATTGATGCGCCGCTCCCGAAGGACAGGGTGATCCGTGACCAGGTGGAAGCCCGGGGACGGAGTGTCTTCGGTGCCGGTTCACCGGACGTGGAGCTCGAATGCCCCGGGAGGGAGCCGACCGCGCCGCTGCTCGAGCGGTGGCAGGCACACTTCTTCGCCCAGAACGAGCTTCAACACCTGTCCCTGGAGGTGTCGTCAGTCGAGACCATTCTCGCCGGGCTCGTTCCATCGGAAACCCCGGGAATCGACGAGCGGAACCGGGAGTTGCTGGACTTGGATGAGCGGCTTCGAGAGGTCGCGCAGCAACTCACCCGTCTCGATGACAGTCTGGCGGAGGCGGAGCAGGCCTGCCAACGTGCCAGGAGCGCGAAGCAAGCACTCGCCGTGTTCTCGGAGGCCGGAGTAGCGGGACTCCACCAGGCGGGCCGCGACCGCCAGCGTTGGCGGGAGGTCAAGGGAGGCGCCGAGTCCGTTCGCGCGGACGTTCATCGACTCGTGCTCTCCGTGAGCACGCTCGACATACCGGAGGCGGAGGAGGGGTTGGCGAGTGGGCCGGTCCCCGAAGAGCTCGACCCGATCGGGATGGATCTGGACCGCCGGTGGAAGCGGCTCGACGAACACATCCGGCTCGTCGAGCGGGAGATGGGAGATTGGATCGGCGATGTGACTCGCTTGGTGGGGTTTCTCGAAGAACGGGAAGACAGCCTGCGGGCCGGCGTGGAACGGGCCTTGGCCGAGCGTGGTCCGGACGCCGCCAAGCTCCGCGAGCTTCAGGGGCTCAACCGTCAGGCGTCTCTGCTTCCGAGCTACGAAGCGAACCTCGACCGGACGAGAGAACGCCTGGTCGAGTCGGAGACGAGATATTGCCGGCTGAAGGAGGAGCGCGAGTTGCTCGTGGGAGAGCAGAGAGCTGCGTTCGACCGGGTAGTGGGCGAAGTGGAGCGTGGATTCTCCGGACGCATTCGTGCCCGCCGGATAGATGACGGTGACTACCGGCCGCTCGATGCGTTTCTTCGCGCGCTCAGGCAGAAGGGCGTCACACGTTGGTGGAACGATCTGAGCGAAGACGACAGACCGTCGCCGCAGATCCTGAGCGAGTACCTCGGGAAAGTGCCGGATGCATCGCAATGGAACAGGAGCGAGGAGAGCGTACCCGACGACGTCATTGACGTAGACGGGATCTTCGACCCTGTTGAGATCATTGATAGATGGGGCATGAGCGACGCCGTACGGGCGACCTTTCGAGAGTGCATGACGCGGTCGAGGCGGCGAGAGTTGGATATCCTTCGCTGCCCCGACCGCTACCTCCTCGAGCTCCGGATGGACAACGGAAGCTACCGGCGCCTCGACACGCTCTCGGGTGGGCAGCGGGTCAGTGTTCTGCTGTCGCTGCTGCTCGAGACCCGGGGTTCGAGCCCCCTGGTCATCGATCAACCCGAGGACGAGCTCGACAACAGATTTCTGTTCGAGACGGTGCTGCCGGCGCTCAAGAAGCTGAAGGGACGCCGCCAAGTGGTCCTGGCAACCCACAACGCGAATATCGTGGTGAACGGCGATGCCGATATGGTGATCCAGCTCGAAGCCACCGCCAATCGCGGTCGGGTAGCGTTGGCCGGGGCAATAGAGGAGCCCGCGGTCCGAGACGCCATCGTACGCACGGTGGACGGTGGAGAGGAAGCGTTTCGTCTTCGGCGACACAAGTACGGGTTCTGAGAGCGCGAGAAAATGGAATGGCTCGACGTCCTGCGACGTATCGGAGCGGGTGAAGACCGCTGCTGGAAGCTGCCGGCGGCGCCGGCAGACACAACGTCGCCCGTCACCGCTTCCGGGAGCTCGAAGCGGCGAACGCGGCCTGATCCTCGATCTCGGTCCTCCGGCCGGAGCGGCGCGCACGGCGCCGCCTCTCGCGCGGTCAGGCCAGTGCATCATCCGGAGGGTCGGAATCGAAGAAGTGGCCGGGTTCGTCCGGAGGGTCGGAATGGTCCGAGTGCCCGGAGTGAGCACGGTGCGCCAGCTCCCCGCTCGTCCTGACCCGGACCCGCACTTCCACTGCGCCCGCGCGCTCGAAGCGGACGGTCATCGCAAAGCTCTCGCCCGCGACGAGGGGCTCCTCGAGCCCGATGAGCATGACGTGGCGGCCGCCCGGCGCGAACGCGGTTTCGCTCCCCGCCGGCACTTCGACCGAGGCAAGCCGGCGCATCTTCACCACGCCGTCCTCCACCTCGTGGGCGTGCAGCTCCGTCTCCGCGGCTATCGGCGAATCGGCCGACACGATGCGGTCCGCCGCGCCCCGGTTCTCGACGAGAAACCAGACTGCGCCGGTCTCTGCCACCGGCGGCATTTCGCGCGACCAGGGGCTCTCGATGACCAGATCCCCGATGCGGTACTGCTCGGCGGACGCCGCGCCGCCGAGGACGGCGAGCACGGTGAGCACGGTGAGCAAGGGCAGTCTGTAGCTCATCCTTCGTTCCTCTGCTGCTGTCGGGCGATCAGGCCCATGGCGCTTGCGACGATGCGCCCCGCGGTCAGCGCCCCGATGCCGTCCACGTCGCGTTCCGGCATGAACTCGACGACAGCCACCGCCGCGATCCCGGCCTTCGCCGCGACGCCGTCCAGCAGCCCGATGACATCCCAGTAGCTCAGGCCTCCGGGCGCGCGACCGATGACGCCGGGCATGACGGCGGGGTCCATCCCGTCGCAGTCGATGGAGACGATGACGCGGGCGGAGGGCGGCACGTGCCGGAGCGCACCCGCTACCCCGTGGGAGCAGACCTCGCGCGCCGGCACGAAGTGGACGCCCCAGGCCAGGGCGTCGTCGTAGTCGGCCCTCCGCGCGGAACCGATCCCGCGCTGTCCGACCTGCACGATGCGTTCGATCTGCGCCATCTCCGATGCGCGCCGCATGGTGGACGAGAGCCCGAAGCGTTCCCCCTGGACCTCGTCGCGCCAGTCGATGTGGGCGTCGATCTGAAGGATGGTGAACGTCCCCCGGCCGGCGAAGGCCTCGAATATCGGGATGGGGACCGAGTCGTCTCCGCCGAGGACGACGGGTACGGCATTGCGGTCCAGCATCGTCGAGACCGCGCTCCGAATCCGGGCCCGGTTGCCTTCTGCGTCTCCTTCGTCGAAGGGCAGGTCGCCGCAGTCGAGCGCACCGGTCTCGCCGGGGAAGATCCGTCCGCCGACATCGAAGTCATGGTGGGAGAGGTTCGCGGCGAACGCCGCCATCCCCTCTCGAATGGCCCGGGGACCCCGGGCGCAGTAGGCCCCCACCGACGGGTACGGCGCGGCGCAGGGCGCGCCGATCAGCGCGACGGGCCGGTCGATGCGATCGAGGTCCTCGCAGGCTTCGATCCCCATGAAGGTGCCGCCGGCGGCCGAACCGAACATCGCGTGGAGGCTGGGTCTCTTCGTCACGCGCGGGTCCCCTTCTCGAGCGCATCGTCTGCCGGGACGATGGCAACCGTGGCACACCGGACTGCCCTTGGCAAGGCGACGGGGCTCCGCATCAGGGCTCTTCAAAGCTCGAGTTTCGGGGTTCGTCGACCGGAATGGATTCCCGCTTGCGCGGGAATGACGGAAGGGGGCGCGGGAATGACGGACAATGCACAGGACGCCACTCATCGTCCTTCCCTTGATGAGCGGGAATCCATCGCCTGATTCCAGTTTGTCGAACCCCGCACCTCGACTTCTGAAGAGCCTTGGGCTCCGCATCGGGAATCCTGATTACGCACCATCCTCGGCCCGGCTGCGGATCCGCCAGGGGACCGGAGTGCGGAAGCCCGCCGGCGAGCACG
>CAYFYD010000181.1:0-7998 GCA_964347195.1 uncultured Ectothiorhodospiraceae bacterium | reverse complement strand
TGGCCGCCGGCGCGTGCACGCGCCGGCGGCCATCTAACGTTCCGGACGACGCGAGGGCGTCGCGGGGGAGTCTCAGTCCTCCCCGGACACGCTCGACAGCGCCCCGTCCAGGCGGTCCATCGCCGCCTCGAGCTCCTCCATGCCGGTGGCGAAGGAGAGCCGGAGGTAGCCGGGAGCGCCGAACGCGGTGCCCGGCACCAGCGCCACCCCGCACTCCTCGATGAGACGGGTCGCGAGGTCGAGGTCGTTGTCGATGCCGTCCAGGGCCCCGATCGCCCCGCGCACGTCCGGGAAGGCGTAGAAGGCGCCCTGGGCCTCGAGGCACTGCACGCCGTTGCCCTGGTTGAGCCGTTCCACGACGAAATCGTGGCGTTGCTTGAAGACCTTCACCATGTCGAGGACGGAAGCATGGTCTCCGTCGAGCGCCGCGACCGCGGCGGCCTGGGAGATGGACGACGCGCTGGAGGTCATCTGCCCCTGGATCTTCTTCATCGCCCCCGTGATCCCGGGGGCGGCCGCGGTGTACCCGATCCGCCAGCCGGTCATCGCGTACCCCTTGGACACACCGTTGATCAGGACCGTGCGCTCGTAGAGATCGGGGCAGGCCATGACGATGTTGCAGAAGGGTTCGTCGTCCCAGTGGATGAGCTCGTAGATGTCGTCGCTCGCGACCGCGACGCGCGGGTGGCAGCGCAGCACTTCGCCGAGCCGCTCCCAGTCCGCGCGCGAGTAGCACACCCCGGTGGGGTTCGAAGGGCTGTTCAGGATCAGAAGACGGGTCTGCGGCGTGATGGCCGCCTCGAGCTGCTCCGGGGTGACCTTGAACCCGGTCTCGATGCCGGCCCGGATGATGACCGGAACGCCCTGCGCGAGCTTGATCATGTCGGGGTAGGAGACCCAGTAGGGGGCGGGCACGATCACCTCGTCCCCGGGCCCCACCAGCGCCAGCAGCACGTTGATGAGCGAGTGCTTGGCGCCGTTCGACACCACGATCTGGCTCGATGCGTACTCGAGCCCGTTCTGCCGCGCGAACTTTCGGCAGATCGCCTCGCGCAGGACCGGGGTGCCGTTCACCCCGGTGTAGTTGGTGTCGCCGGCATCGATGGCGGCGCGCGCCGCGGCCTTGATGTGCTCGGGGGTGTCGAAATCGGGCTCGCCCTGCCCGAGCGCGATGATGTCGCGCCCCTCGGCCTTCAGCTCGTCCGACCGCGCGCTGACGGCCAAGGTGGCGGAGGGCCGGAAGCTTCGGACCCGATCGGCGAGCTCGATGGACATGGATCGATCCCGGCTCCGTCGCGAGGGGTCGCGTAATATACGCGAGGGCGGATCGCAGGGCGAGCGAAGGAGCCGTGAACACCTCGACAATGCGTGGGCGACCCTTCCGGGTGGCCGCCGACTTCGAGGCGGCGGGCGACCAGCCGCAGGCGATCCGCGAGCTCTGCGAAGGACTGCGCGACGGCCTCGCCCACCAGACCCTGCTCGGGGTGACCGGGAGCGGGAAGACCTACTGCATGGCGCGGGTGGTCGAGTCGGTGCAGCGGCCCACCATCGTGCTCGCCCCGAACAAGACCCTGGCGGCGCAGCTCTACGGGGAGATGCGCGAGTTCTTCCCCGACAACGCGGTGGAGTACTTCGTCTCCTACTACGACTACTACCAGCCCGAGGCCTACGTTCCTGCGACCGACACCTATATCGAGAAGGATGCGTCGGTCAACGAGCACATCGAGCAGATGCGCCTCTCGGCCACCAAGGCGTTGCTCGAACGCGACGACTCCCTCATCGTCGCCACCGTTTCCTCGATCTACGGCCTCGGCGAGCCCGAGACCTACCACGCGATGGTCCTGCACCTCGTGCGGGGCGACATCGTCGATCAGCGTTCCGTTCTGCGGCGTCTCGCGGAGCTCCAGTACCACCGCAACGAGGTCGAGCTGCATCGCGGCACCTACCGGGTGCGCGGCGAGATCATCGACATCTACCCGGCGGAGTCGGAACGCGACGCGGTCCGGGTGGAGCTCTTCGACGACGAGATCGAGTCCCTCTCCTTCTTCGATCCCCTCACCGGGGAGCTCGTGCGCCGGGTGCCCCGACTCACCATCTACCCCTCGAGCCATTACGTCACGCCGCGGGAGACCATCCTCGCCGCCATCGAGGAGATCAAGCAGGAGCTCGTCGACCGCCTCGAGGTGCTGCGTTCCGACGGACGGCTGCTCGAGGCCCAGCGCCTGGAGCAACGCACCCGCTTCGACGTCGAGATGATGCAGGAGCTCGGGCATTGCAAGGGCATCGAGAACTACTCGCGCTTCCTCTCCGGCCGCCGGCCCGGAGAGCCTCCCCCCTGCCTCTTCGACTATCTGCCGCCCCACGCGCTGCTCATCATCGACGAGAGCCACGTGACGGTCCCGCAGCTCGGGGGCATGTACCGGGGGGACCGCTCGCGCAAGGAGACGCTGGTCGAGTACGGCTTCCGTCTGCCTTCCGCCCTCGACAACCGTCCCCTGCGCTTCGACGAGTTCGAGCGTATCGCGCCGCAGGCGATCTTCGTGTCCGCCACTCCCGGGCCCTACGAGGCCACCCGGGCCGGACAGGTGGTGGAGCAGGTCGTGCGCCCGACCGGACTGGTGGACCCCGAGGTCGAGGTGCGGCCCGCGTCGACCCAGGTGGACGACCTGCTGTCGGAGATCCACCTGCGCGCCGCCGCCGACGAGCGGGTCCTCGTCACCACTCTCACCAAGCGCATGGCGGAGGACCTCACGGACTATCTGGCCGAGCACGGGGTGCGGGTCCGCTACCTTCACTCCGACATCGACACGGTGGAGCGGGTGGAGATCATTCGCGACCTGCGTCTCGGAGAGTTCGACGTGCTGGTCGGGATCAATCTCCTCCGGGAGGGGTTGGACATGCCGGAGGTCTCCCTGGTCGCGATCCTCGATGCGGACAAGGAGGGCTTCCTGCGATCGGACCGGTCCCTGATCCAGACCATCGGGCGGGCCGCCCGCAACATCAACGGCAAGGCGATCCTCTACGCGGACCACACCACCGGGTCCATGCGGCGCGCCATCGACGAGACCGAACGGCGCCGGGGCAAGCAGATCGAGCACAACCGCAGGAACGCGATCACTCCGACCGGCATTCGCAAGGCGGTGGCCGACATCATGGAAGGCGCGCGGGGCCCGGCGGCGGGAGCGGCGAGGCGCCATGCACGCGATGCGGACGAGTATCGGCGGCTCGCCGAGCTGTCTCCCACGAAGCTCGCGAAGAAGCTCGCGACCCTCGAGCGGCGTATGTTCAAGCACGCCGAGAACCTCGAGTTCGAGGAGGCGGCGCGCCTGCGCGACGAGCTCCAGCGCCTGCGCGAGGCGAGCTTCGAGCTGCCCGCCGAGGCGCCGGCGACCGCGCGCTGACTTCGACTCCGCCGCTGCTGGCCGCCTCGCGCTCCCGCGCGGGACGCGCGTGTTGCGGCCGCTGCGGGGAATGGTTATCGTTCCCGGCCGCAGGCGCGTAGCTCAGTGGTAGAGCACTACCTTGACATGGTAGTGGTCGGTGGTTCGACTCCACTCGCGCCTACCACCACCGTGCTTGGCAGCGCGACGCGACCTCCGACCAGAGGCGCTCGAACTCGACAGCCAGCCGCGAACGCGGCGCGAAGCTGTTGATGGGCGCGCGCTCCGCGGCCATCCACTCCGCCTGCACCAAGTAGGGGATCCGGGCCGCGAGCACCTCCGGATAGCTCCGGGGCAGAGACTGCATGACCTCCCGGTGCAGGTTCTTGCGCGCATCGACCATCGAGAAGAAGGGCAGCAGGGCCGGTCCCTTGCGGTCGCGGTCGAGGAACGCATGGAGCTGTTCCAGGGTGCGCACGGAGAGGGGGGTGGGGATCAGCGGGACGAGCAGAGCGTCGGCGCAGCGAAAGACGTTCTCGGCGAGCAGGGTCAGGTTCGGCGGACAGTCGAGAAAGATGAAGTCGTACCGGGAGTCGAGAGGGGAGAGCAGCTTGCGCAGGCGGTTCCGGCGCTTCTTCATGTCGTCGAAGGCGAGATCGAAGTTCCGGTAGGAGAGGTCCGCCGGCAGGAGGTCGAGGTTCTCGAAGTCGCTTCCCTTGATGCGTTTCAGGAGCCGGTCCTCGCCGCCGAGGAGTCCGTCCACGCCGCCCTTCACCCTGGCGCGCACGCGGAAGAAGTAGCTCGCCGCGCCCTGGGGGTCGAGGTCGAAGAGGAGGGTGGCCTTGCCGGCTCGCGCGGCGAGGTAGGCGAGGTTCGCCACCGCGGTCGACTTGCCGACCCCGCCCTTGATGCTGAAGGCGGCGATGGTCGTCACGACGCGCGGTCCCGGCCGGTGTCCTCCGGGCCGAGCAGGTTCCGGCGCGTGTCCTTCGTGCTCAGGTTCTCGAAGTGGCGGGTGAAGTCGGTCTTGAGCGAGCGGCGGCGCTCTTCGGCCCGCTCGAGCAGGGCGTCGAGGCCGCGGTGCACCTCGTCCGGAGCTTCGGCTCCGGTGCCGATCCGGGTCTTCAATTCGTCGAGCAGCCCCCTCTGCACGCTGAGGTCGTTGAGCTCGCCCAGGATCGTCTGCATGCCCTTGAGCGACTTCACCCCCTCGTCGCCCCGGCCTGCGCCGCTCCGCTCCAGGTTCGCCTCGAGCAGGTAGCGAAGCTTCTTGAGGGTCTTGCGAAGGCGGTGGAAGCGCTCGTCGGGAGCATGCGGGCCGAGTCTGCGCCCCTGGCGGAGGGCCTTGCGGTAGAGCGCCTCGGCCCGGAGCGGCGCCCGGGTTGGCGCGCCTTCGCGGTCCGGCTCCTTCCCGCGGGGGCGCTCGGAGCGCAGCTCGGCCTGCGCGCAACGCAGCAGGCGCGCGTAGCGCGGAGAGGCGAGAGCGTCGCCGAGCCGGCGATGCGCCTCGCGCCGCAGGTCTTCGATCTGCGCCTCGATGCGAGGACCCAGCGTCCCAACGTTCGGACCCCGGTCCCGAAGCGTGCGCCGCAGGTCCTCGGCCTGCACGTCGAGGTCTCTCGCTTCTCCCGAAACCCGACCCAGCCACTTGAGCTCGCCGGCGATCGACCGGGAAACGGAGAGAGTCCCGAGCTCCGCGAAGAGGGTGCGCACGCGCCGCAGGCACACCCGGAAGTCGTGCAGCGCCTCCGGGTCGCCGGCCGGGTCGATGGCGGCACGGTGTTTCTCCATCGCGCGGAGGAGGTCCGCGATCCGGGAGCGCAGCTTCGAATCCTCGCCTCGGCCCGTGCGCCGGATCGCCTCGTCGAAGAGCGTCTCCTCGCTGGGGCGCCACCCCGGCAGCTCCCCCAGGTGGACGGCGATCCGGGTGGCGAGCGATTCGAATCCCTTGACCGGGGTCACGCACACCCGCTTGCGGAGTCGCAGACTCCGGTTCCGGCCGGGGTCCGCTGCGGAGCCGTGCTCCACGCTCACCCAGCACACCGTCTTCTCCTCGCGGTCCAGCAGGCGGATGCGGTGGCTCGAGCCCTGCACGCTCGCCACCTCGACGAGGTCTCCGTGCCCCGTGCTCCGGAGCAGTCGGCGACGGAGGAGACCCTCGGGCAGCGCGGAGGCGTGGCGCGGTGCGGGCGCTTGGAGAGGAAGCGAGATGGGGTTGCGCGGTCCGTCACGCCACGCCAGTTGGTGGCCGTCCGGCGTGGCCTGCCATTCGAGGGTGACGCCCTGCTCGCGCAGGATGCCGTCCGAGCGGTCGAGGAGGGTGCGCCGGAGCGGCCGGGCCGACTCCACCCGCACTCGGCCGAGGGCGCCGAGACGGGCGGCGACATCTTCCGCGGTGATGCCCGGGGGCGGTATGAACTCCAGGGTCTTCAACTGCTCGCGGTGGCTTCGGGCCCGCGATCGGCGAGCCGTCCGTCCACCGGTGCACCCGTGTCGTGCGGGCCCCGGCGGTGGAGACCCCCGAGAAAGGGCCCGGCCGGCAAGGGGCTGCAAGCGGTAGCTTCCTCCTTCGCCGTTGCCTGAGAACCGGATCGGAGGGAAAGCATGCGAAACGACATCTGCTTGTTTCCGCAACTGATTCTCGAGGCCCCGGATTATACTCGTTCCGGCGCCGGGAGCGGATTCGCGCCGTCTCCGGGGGTCGGAGCGCCGGTCGGGGAGCGGGACCGGAGCGCCAGCCAGTGGATACCGGGGCTCGAGGGGTTTCCCACCGGGGCACGCAGCGACACTGATCGCGGGTTCCTGGATACTTCCCATTTTTCAACGAGTTGCAACGCCCTTCGGAGCTTCTCGACGCCCGCGTCGCGCGGGCCGGGGGAGGCTTCCCGGCAACCGGGCGGGCACAAGGGAAATGTCTGGAAAATCAAGGGCTCCCACCTCGTTCGGGGTTGAGTCCGGGATCCTTCGGTCTTATGATTCGCCTCCCGCCGCTCGGGCGGGAGGTGGGGCCGTTCGTCTCGCGGGCGGCTTCTTCGTGGGTAGAGGTTTGGAGGACTGGCTATCGCTTCAGAAAGAAAGAGTCGAGTGAACGACGAAATCCTGGCGCCGGAGATGCGCCTCATCACCAACGGCGGGGAGAACCTCGGCGTCATGAGCAAGGAAGCTGCACTCGACCACGCGCGGGCCGCGGAGCTGGACCTGGTCGAGATCTCGCCGATGTCGGACCCGCCCGTGTGCCGCCTGATGGATTACGGGAAGTACCTCTTCCAGCAGAACAAGAAGCGTCAGGCCGCGAAACGCAAGCAACAGCAGATACAGCTCAAGGAAGTCAAGTTTCGACCGGGAACCGAAGAAGGCGACTATCAGACGAAGCTGCGCAATCTGAGGCGATTCCTCCGGCACGGGGACAAGACCAAGGTCACGCTGTGGTTCAGGGGACGGGAGATGCGCCACCAGGATCTGGGCCACCGGCTTCTGGAGCGCGTCGAGTCCGATCTGGACGAGCTGGCGAAGGTAGAGCAGCACCCCAGGCTCGAAGGACGGAAACTTTCGATGGTGCTGACCCCGCGCAAGTGAGCTTCGCTCCTTGTCCACCCATGCAGTTCCGGAGCACTGGAAATGCCCAAACTCAAGACCAGGCGCGGTGCGGCCAAGCGCTTCAAGCGCACCGGCAGCGGGCGCTTCAAGCGCATCAAGTCGTACCGGCGTCACTACCTGACGCCCAAGCGCACGAAACGAAAGCGCCACCTGCGCGCTCCGGCGAGCTTCGTGTCGGATTCCGACGCGCGCTTGCTGAAGGCCATGATGCCCTATAGCTGAGGAGATGAGCTGATGCCCAGGGTCAAGCGCGGAGTCACCACCCACCGGCGCCACCGAAAGATTCTGTCCCAGGCGAAGGGCTATCGCGGCCGTCGCAAGAACGTGTTCCGGGTCGCCAAGCAGGCGGTCATCAGGGCGGGCCAGTACGCGTACCGGGACCGAAGGCAGCGCAAGCGCCAGTTCCGGGCACTGTGGATAGTGCGCATCAATGCCGCCGCGCGCCTGCACGGCATGTCCTACTCCCGCTTCATGAGCGGGCTCAAGAAGGCGGGAATCGAGCTGGATCGCAAGGTCCTCGCCGATATGGCGGTCTTCGACGAAGCGGCCTTCGCCGAGCTCGCCGCCGCCGCCAGGGCGAGCGGCTAGACCCCGGTTCCCGCCGTCCCGCTCTCCCCACCGCCGTCGCTCCCCCGCTGTCTGCGACCACGCTCGGGAACGGTCTTCTCGGGCGTGCGAAAGGCAGAGAGCCGGCGCCTCCGGCCGTCTCGTTCGTGAGGGCGCAATGAATGAAGTGAATCAGGCCCTCGAAGAGGCGATGTCCGAGCTCGAGACCGCGAGCACGCTGGAGCGCCTCGACGAGGTGCGCGTGCGCTATCTCGGACGGCAGGGGCGAATCACGGCCGAGCTCAAGCGGGTCGGTCGCCTCGCTCCCGAAGAGAGGCCCGAGGCGGGCCGGCGCGTGAATGCCGCCCGCCGCGCACTCCACGACGCGCTCGAGAAACGGCGCGAAGCGCTGCGCTCGGACCTCATCGGAGCGCGGCTCGAGACCGGCCGCATCGATGTGAGCCTGCCCGGCCGC